>WJLZ01000133.1 GCA_014728215.1 Chitinivibrionales bacterium | reverse complement strand
CATAGCGCGGCCGCCCTTGCTGGAGGGGGTGCGTCTGAGATCCCGATTGTAATCGGGAACTCAGACCAGGGGGAAACGCTATGCGGTTCCCCCACCAGAGAATCATTCTCAAGAATCTTGATCTCGTCATTGAACTCTTTCGGGAGAGGAACGTATTTCGCTTTTAGAAGAACTGCGATACGATTTAGGAGGTGCTTCACCCTGATTTTGAGGATGATTTGCCCTTCGTTACACTATCATGCTGCTCATACACCACCGCATCAATCTCCCCGGCCGTTGATTTCCTTTTCCTGCCCTTTATCGTAGTGTAATAATCGATCGCGGCGCTGTATTTCCGGTGGAGAGCCAGGGCATTTTTCGGACTCTGCTTGCAGCAGTCTTTGCATATCCGCCTGAGATAGGACTCGGAAATACCGGCATTCCGGGCCCATTCCGATACGGATGTCGGATTGGTGTCAAAGAGAGTTTTGGTGATATTCCCCGGAACGTTATGGGGTATTAAAAAATCGTATGATGGATTAAACAGATTGCAGAGAACCGCTTTCTTTACCAGCTTTTTCAGTTTGGCCACACTATGCGTTGAGTCCTTTTTAACAACCGCCTTGACCCCGTAGTCACGGATCACAAAAGACTGCTCGATTGTCATTTCCGATGAGCAGATAATAAAGGAGGTCCTCTTGGCAAAACGCGTGAGAAGAGAAAACTCATTGAAATACTGATCACCTATGCCGAAATCCATTATGCAGACATGACAGTCCTTTTTGGCATATAAGGCCTTGGAGGCATCACGCGCATTTTCCACCCATATCAGTTTGTAGAGCGGATTTGAATCGAAAATACCGCTGTATTCCCAACGGCTTCTTTTGCCCCGGTCGGCAATGCAGATATCAATTGTCGCAAAAAGATCTTTGTAGCGCATACACCACTCCTTCAAAAGTAATCATGATACTTCTTACAATTTTTTTATCCGAAACTATGGGAAGTACAGGGTATAACCATAGACCGGGGGGAACTTTCATTCTCCAATATTGTTAAGGCTGGATTGGCAGCATGATTACGGATTGATTACGATCGGTTAAGCCTTGTCACCAGCATTTATAAATTAATAAATGCAACAGCCGTGCCAAAGATAAAAATGAGGTATTTTGCATTTTTTAAGTAATTGGCAGGCGCTGAGTGTCGCATTTGTGCGACAGGCGTTTCATAAATGCGACGGTTGTTTGACAGGATGAATGGGTTATCTAATACATCTCAAACTTCGCCAACCGGCCGTCCAGCCCCCCGTTATTGAGTTTCTTCTTCCAGGATGGACGGAGGCCGATGTGTTTCAGGTATTTCCGGTCGCCGAAATAGATATAGGCGGTCGAGTCGCGGCAGTTGTGTTTGAGGAAATCACCAAGGCGTTTGTAAAAGCGACCAAGATCGGATTTTGATTTGAGACGGACTCCATAGGGAGGATTGCAGACAATGACGCTGTTCTCGATTTTTCCCCGTTCGAAAATATCGCGTACCTCAAGCGTGATGCGGTTATCGTTATCGATTACCGCGCAGTTTTGACGGGCTGCTGCAACGGCCCCGGGTGAGATATCGCTTCCTGAAATCAATCCCTGTTCCACCGGCCGTATGGCATCGAGGCCCTGTCGGCGGACAGTCTCCCAGAGCGCGGCATTGTAATCGGGAAGGCGCATGAACCCGAATGTTTCCCGGAGCATCGCCCCGGGCATGCGTGCCGCGTGCATGTACGCTTCGCACAGAAGCGTCCCCGAGCCGCAGAAGGGATCGACCAGGGGGCGTGTGCCGTCCCATTCTGTCAGACGGATAATGGCTGCGGCGAGGGTTTCGATCATGGGCGCTTCCACCGACGATTGCCGGTAGCCGCGGCGGTGAAGCGATCCCCCCGATGTGTCGATACTGATCGTGGCCCGGTTGTTTTCGATATGGAGATTGATCCAGAGACCGGGGTTCCGGGTGTCAACCGATGGCCGGTTTCCGCTTTGCTCCCTGAACCGGTCCACGACGGAATCCTTGAGACGAAGGGCCGCGTACTTTGAATGACGAATTGCACTGTTGGCAACGGTGGCAAAAACCGCAAAGGTATCCCCATCGGTCAGGAAATCCTCCCAGCAAATCTTTTTTGCCTGTAAATAGAGGTATTTTGCCGAATGGCAGTCAAAGACAAGCAGCGGCGCCAGGACCCTGGTAATCAACCGCGCATGGTAATTGACCGCATACATTATCTTCGGGTCGGCGGTACAATGAATCCCCCGGTATGCCTGCCGGGTATCGGAGGCGCCCAGGCCGAGAAGTTCCTGCTGCGCGATATCCTTGATATCATCGGCGACCTGGGCAAAATATCGTCCGGTTTTCTGGTAGCGGTACATGAAATCCGTAACTACCAGAGCGGTCGGACCGGCGGGTTGATCTTCATGGGCTTTGCAGGCTTGATTTTCGGCATCTTGACCGTAACACCATCCTGTGTCACCTTCTCTTTTTTGCCGTATGCCTCGATAGTTATCGACGGCCCCTCAACAATTGCAAACTGGACTTCCTTATGATCAACCGTCACTTCAAGGATCGTGGAACGGCTGACAATCCGGAATCGGTACCGTTTCCATTTTTTCGGGATGGATGGTGCGAAGGAGAGCCGTCGTTTCCCGGTCCGCATACCGCCCCATCCGTACACCATGCTGAGCCAGGTGCCCGATTTGGGGGTCATGTGCAGGCCTTGCGCCGTGTTTTTCTGGTAATCGTCAAGATCCACCCGGCACATGTATTTGAAAAAGTCGTAGGCCTGGGGAAGCCGTCCGAGTTCGGCGAACAGTATCTGGTGGATCGAGATCGAAAAGGTTGACTCGTGAATTGTCCGGGGTTCGTAAAAATCGAAATTGGCCTGTGTATCCTTATCGTTCCACTGATGAGCAAACCAGACCGGTAACAACAGGACATCGGCCTGTTTCACCATGTTCATGCGGAGGATCTTCTCGTATGCCCAGTTTTTGTAAATCGGAATCTGATCGGGTCCGATTGACGCGACATCGACTTCCGGCAAATCAAAGTAGCCGTCATGCTGCTCGCATACACCGGTTTTCGGGTCTTTGAGAAGCCGCATTTTGGAAGCCATCTTTTTCCATTCTTCGGGCTCCCGGGGAGTAAGCCCCACCGTTTTTTTAACCTTTGCCCACTCTTTTGGCGCTTTGGTTTGCATCTCCCTGATAACTTTCAGGGTATACTCAAAACATTTTTTTCCCATAAAATTGGTATAGTAGTTATGATGGACCAGCGACTTGTATTCATCGGGACCCATGACCCCGTAAAAACCGAAATCACCACGGGGACTCCAGTCGCCCCGTGAGGCATAATAGCGGGAAATCTGAAGCAGCATCTCGATTCCGTAGGTGTACAGAAAGTCTTTATCATCCGTATGCATGATATAGAGCTCGATCGCCCGGTAGATCCCGACCCCCACATGTATTTCCATATCCGCATGCTGCCAGGTTGCGCACGACTCAGGACCGTCGATCGTACAGAACGGATACCGTGCTCCCGTGCAATCGACTTCGGTCGCCCTTTGCAGTGCACCTTTCAGACCATGGTACCGGAACTTAAGAAGCTTCTTTGCGGCCTCGGGATCGGAAAAAATCATCATGTGCTGGCAATAGGTTTCAACCACCCAGAATATCCACCCGCTGTAAACCTCGGCGGTAAGGCCCTTGGAGGGTATGGCCAGACGTTCATCACCACCATGATAGGCCATATGAAGCTGCATTATGTCAAACCGGACACCCTGCTGACTGTCATTATCTCCCTGAATGACAATATCGCGGGTTTCCCAGAATTTCGCCCAGTACTCTTCCTGCTCTGCCAATGCTTTTTCATAGGCTGTTTTCTTATACTTGTTAAACAGCGTTGTCCCCTGAGACCAGACCTGACGGGAATTCATCTCCGAGGGACGTTCCCAGAAATTAACAATAGTCTTGTCCAGAACGACCAGGGCGGTCCGCTTTACCGTAAATGAGACATCACACCCGACCGTCTCTTCCCGCTCGAAAGGTTTTTCAGTTAAGGAAATATTGGATGAGAGTTTATATGAGCAGAATGCGGAAAACCCGGTGGTTTTGGTGCTTGCCTGTATTGCGTATCTTCCTGGTTTACTCTGACGTTTGTTTATGTCCCAATAGGATATATCCGGAATTTCCCGCGCCGACCCGGCTTCATCACGCATATCCCATCCTGCGGCAATCTCCTGATAGGTGGCAAAACTGAGCCCGGTACGGACCACCACCTTGCAGGATTTATCGAGACTTTCAAAGCGCATCCGCTGCATGGCCATATTGTTGTGCCCCATGCTCAAAAAACGGGTAAAACTGATTTTCAAACGGGCACCCGATTTTGTATGCCAGACAAAGCTCCGCTCCATGACACCGGTCTTGAGATTAACACTCCGGGTAAAATCAGAAAATTTACTTCTGGCAAGGTCGAGCTGTTCGCCCTTGACATAAATTCTGGTATAGAGCCAGTCGCAGGCATTGACAATGAAATTTTCTCTGGTAACAAAGCCCTTGAACACCTGAGGATGACCAACCTCTTTGTTCTCGTACAATCCGCCGAAATAGGAGCCCTGAAGATGATCGCCGCTGTAGCCTTCCTCGAAATAGCCCCGCAGACCCATGAACTCATTTGACAAACTGAATATCGATTCCGACACCCGCTGTTTCTCCGGGTGAAACCCTTTCTCGACAACATTCCACGAATCACCCGCAAGGTATCGATCAGCTACTTTTGCCATGACAATGTCCCTTCCTGAAATTTTCGGATAAAAAGTAAAGGTGTATAAAATAATTATTTGTGATGATGGGGGGTATCATTTCCATCCGGTGGCTGAGGCTCTCTAAACTACCGTCTTTACATGGAACACCATGCGAGTGAATATCTTGTTCTGCCGCCCCCAAGTATGGGGGGCGGGCGGAGCCCGGGGGGTTGGGCTATCAGGAAAAGCATTTTCCAAGCCGGGTACAAGGGGCGCCAAGCCCCTTACATAATTATTACTCCCTGGATATGAGAGATTGAAACCAATGACTTTCAGCCTTTAACGTTCAGCTTTCAACCGCTCCCATTCCCGCGCCACCGCATCTTCATCGTTGGTCCACTCGGAAACAACATTGGCGGCGGCTTTGGCTTTGGGAGAACCATTTTTCATGGCAATGCCCTTACCGGCGGTCGCTAAAAGAGGAACATCGTTGTCGGCGTCGCCAAAGGCAACAACATTATCAAGATCGATTCCATAGGCATCGGCCAATGCTTTGAGTCCCCGCGCCTTGTTTGCCTGAGGATTGAGAAATTCGAGATAATAATCCCACGATCTTACAATATAAACCGATTCACTGAATTTCTTTTTCAGTGTCACTTCCTCTTTATCCAGATCGCCGGGATCACCAACGAATATGATCTTGAAGGGAGACTGTTTTCTGAGCGTATCAAAGGAGTCGATAAAATTGTACTCTGTTTTTGTCTGCTGATAATAAAGATCGATCCACCGGGTACTCAGCTTGGTACGCGTCGTAAAAAGCTTGCCATCATCATTGTAGTAATTAAACGCATAAGGCTTCTCCCAGGCATAATCAACAAGAAAATCGACATGTTCCAGATCGAGTTTGGCCGAATAGATCAATTGATTGTTATCACCTTTTCCCGTGTATACAGCTGCGCCGTTCAGCGTTAAGAGGGCCAGATCGATATCGGGATCGGTAGTGTACTGGGCCACGCTCGATGCCAGCCGTCCGGTAGCCAGCGCCACAACCGCGCCGGAGGCAACCATCTCTTTGAGCGCCGCAGCATTGGCGGATGAGATCTGTTTTTCGGAGTTAAGAAGCGTTCCATCAAGATCGAAAGCAAATAGTTTTTTTGTCATAACTCACTCGTTAGTTGCTCTGGTTTATAGTCGAAAATCGAAGGCGATGCGCTAAACATGCCGAAGTGTCGAAGGTCGAAGGTTATTTCCTTCTCAGCCTCAGCCTTTCTTTAAAAAATATAGATAATGGATATAAGGAAATGGTTATGACAAAAAAAGGAGATTCATTCATCGTCGTCATCGTCGTCATCCGAATCCGATAACGATCCCATGACAATCATACCGCTTTTACCCTTGGCCGACGTTGTATCGGATGAATTAGAGGGAGTATCGACCGACTGTGCCATAGGACTCTGTCCCCGGCCATCTTCGACGCTCTCATTGATAAAAGGCGCCGAACTTTCTTCATCCACAGTGATAATGCTTCCCGTATCGTATTCGGGCACGTTGGTATACTGCTCAACCGATTTTCTCAGCTTTTCATTGGTTTCCCGGAGACGGGTCACCAGGATACGGATCATATTGACCATCCAGAAAGGGATACGACTCAACTGATCTTCAAAAACCTTCTTGGTAATAAGGGTACATTCGGTCGGTTCGATCGCCTGAACATTGGCGGAACGCTTCGAGTTGTCGATCATCGCCATCTCACCGAACATGGCCCGCGGCCCCAGCATGCACAGCTCGACTTCACGGACATTTGTTCCCGATCCCACGGTTTTGAAAATCCTGACCCGACCGGAATTGATTATATACATGCCGTCACAATCGCTGTTCTCCGAAAAAATGATCTCATCACGCTTGAATTTCTTTTTCCTGGTAGAATAATATCTCATTGTGCCATTCCCTTATGTCACGTTGATTTCGACTCTCTCCATGAAAGTATACAATAGTATATCATTCATGTGAACACAAAGTCTATTGTTATGAAGGGCGTGGAAACGATGCAGGAATAGTATGAAAAAGTATAAAAAACTATATTAGTATCTGTTCCGAAAAGCCTTTTCTGAACGGAGTGATGGAGTTTTGGAGTAACCAGGTACTCTATTAATTTATCAAAAATATTCCGGAACTGTTACCATGGAGTTAATTGCATGACCGCAGATCTTAAAAAAACTATCAAAAACTTCAGTGATGAATACCTTTTAGAGCAATTTTATCGTGAAAAAGACCAGTACACCCCCGAGGCTCTTTCGCTGATGGAAAAAGAAATTGCCCTCCGAGACATAGCTGATGAGAAAAAAAACGCATATACTACTCCCGAACCATCGGGACAACACTATGACCAGGAGTCATTTGTCTCTCTGGATAACACGTTCTCCAGGGCCGACATGATGCTTGTTTCTTCGATTTTATCGGAAAATGACATTCCTTTTTATGCCAAAGGCACGGCGCCGTCGGATATTGTTCCGATCGAGACCGAAGCCAACAAAACCTATACAGTATTTATTCCTCCGGAGCAAAAAGAGAACGCGCGGGAAACAATCGAAGAGCACTTTGAGGAATCATCGGGACTTTATACCCGGAAAGAGCTTGGTACGATCGACAAACTGAAGAGTGTTAATTTCTACGAATTGAGAATCCCCGAATCTCAGCTTGAAGAGACGGTCCAGGTTACCCTCACCCCCCGGGAAAAGGAGATTATCAGCGCCTATGCACAGCGAGTGATCGATAATGTGGGGCCCATCGAGGAAAAACTGGAACGTCCGCTCTTTTTCTACGATAATATCGAAGAGCTGATCGACCTTCTCAAGGAAGATAATCCCGAGGACCTGGATATCGCGCATATTCTTGCTATTCTTGAAGTTGTGCAGATATTTTGCGAAGACGAAGATTTTCAAAAGGAACTCGAACAGACCATACAGAGCCTGCTGGAATTTATCGAAACTATTCTAAAAAAGTGAGTGATGCCTTTTTCTTGAATTCTGCAAGAGTAGGGGGAAACTGCTCAAGTGGAGTATGGACAAGAAGCCCTTTTCCTTTGCCGGTTTGGGCAAAGAACGAAAGGGCAGTGCATCTGCATTCGCTTCGCAGGGCCTTTGCAAGCCTGAATGCTTCCTCGGTCAATTCCGATTTACTCCGGTTTTTTGACTGATATTCAATTCGCAATGTCCCCTCCGGAGTGCGTGATATATCCTGTGGGGTACCGTACAATTCGACGATCCCGGTAAGTGAAAAAACATTATCACCGAAAATTGCTTTCATTTCAGCCCGGGCTTCACGTGCTTCCTCGAGCATACCGGCATCACTGTAGGCATTGATCAGCCCATACCAGGCATCAACATTGTACTTATTGAATGAGAGTGCAATTGTATAAAACTTAATCGCAGTCAGATTGTCATCAGTGACTCTGGCCGAATCGATATACGAAACAGCCTGTCGTTTCTGTGATGATGTGGGTGTGGGCCGCTGCTTGGAGGGCCTGCCTTTTGAAGGCTTTTTTCTCGATTTTCGCTGTTGGCCCGCCTTTGACCTTGTTTTTGACAGTCTTTTTTTTATTGCCGGTGATCCTGATTTTGTCTCCCGGTACGAATCGTTCCCGAAATTGCTCAGAAAGATCATAGCGCCCACAATAAGAGCCATTACGGCGATACCGGCAATACCTGAGGCAATATTTCGAATTTTCGTTGATTTCGGCGATGTACGTGTGCCGATGGAACTCACTTTTTGAGCCGGACTACGGTAAATAGCCGCCTTTTTTCTTACCGTTGGTTTTTTAGAGGGTTCTTTTGTTGTATCTGCGGGTTTCCATGTTACATTTTTTCCCTGGCTTAGTGGAGTACTCGACTGAGGCTGGATAATTTTTGCCGTCACTCCAAGTTTGTTGAGTTGAATGATCGCTTCTTCAGCTTCAGTCTGTGAAATATCGGTAAGGTAGGTAACCGGAAGGTTTTGGAGCATGGTTCTGGCCTTTTCCAGGGAAATCGAGGGATCCCCGGCAAGATTCCTGGTCAGTACCGGATAAGCCCGGGGATTATTGATCGAAGTGATAATCAGATCCATAGGAAATGCTCCTTTTCCTAATTATACCGCACTCACGGAGTTTGTGCAATGTGAATAGAAGGTCCAATTATCCCCCTCAGGTTGACAATACGAGGTGGCAGAACCGATTTTAGCACACTGTATTCGCATTACAATCATGAAAATAATTATAGAAAGGATTGGCGCATACATGTCAAATGTCAAGAAACGGCGTAAGGCGAAAATCAACAAACACAAGCGCAAAAAGCATCGTCGCCAGAATCGCCATAAGAAGAAAATCTAATCGCTTTTAGTTCGCATAATGGTTTTTCACTACAGTAAGCGATAAATCCGCTTTCCAGAGAATGGCATCGGGGTGGGACTTTTTCTCACCCTTTTCTTTTCTTGCCCGGATGCCTGCAACTGCCGGATAGATCCTCATGCAAACAATCAACGGCATTGTTACCAACATAACCTTTCAGAATGAAGATAGCGGTTTTACGGTATTAAAATTGCAATCGGAAGACAGTGTTACTGCCGCCACCTGTGTCGGGACCATGCCGACGGTGGAAAACGGAAGCTCGGTGACGGTCAAGGGTACCTGGCAGCAGCATGCCCGTTTCGGCCCGCAATTTTCAGTAGAATCATATGAACTTGTCAGGCCGACCACCAAAAAGGCGATCTTTGCGCTTCTCAGCTCGGGACTCATAGCAAACATCGGAGCCTCGCGGGCGCAAAAAATTATCGATACCTTCGGCCTCGAAACACTGAATATCCTCGACAATACCCCCGACCGTCTTCGTGAAATACCAGGAATCGGAAAAAAGATTCTTTCAAAAATTAAAGAAGCCTGGCAGCAGCACAAATCTATTCACGATCTCATGCTCTTTCTCCAGGAATTCGGTGTATCGATCAATCTTGCGATTAAGATCTACGCTGCCTACGGAATAAAAGCAAAGGAAGTATTATCCCTTAATCCCTACCGGCTTATCGATGACATTTGGGGAGTGGGCTTTAAAAAGGCCGATTCGATTGCCTCTCAACTCGGATTCACCCATGATTCATACAAACGCATCAGGGCCGGACTTATCGTCTGTCTTCAAAATGCTTTAACCGACGGTCACTGCTATTTACCCGAAAAAGAGCTGATCACCAAAGGAGCCGAATTACTTGAGGTTTCCGAAGAAATGGTCACCTACTCGCTTGATCATTTATGCGAAAAACAGTCCGTTATACGAGAAGGTGGGAATGTTTATCTTCCGGTGCTTTTTAATGCGGAAAAGTCGGTAGCCGAATCAGTAAAAAAACGGTGTGCAGAAGACAACAATTTCTCAGGTGGTGATAGCGATTCTTTTGAAACCTGGCTAAAAAACTATTGTGCCAAAACCGGATTCAGGGCCGATCCCCGTCAGATCGAAGCGATCAAGGGCATGGTTCATTCCGGTACATTTCTTTTGACCGGTGGTCCCGGAACCGGAAAAACCACCATTCTTCAGGTAGTTGTCTCCTATTTCCGGGAGCGCAATCTCTTAATCTCTCTTGCCGCTCCCACCGGGCGGGCCGCCCAGCGGATGGGAACAATATCCGGTCTCAAAGCCCGGACGCTTCATCGCCTGCTGGAATTCCGTCCGGGGAAAAAAGGGACCATGTTCGATCGGAATGAAGATAATCCGCTCGATGCCAATGTGCTTATAATCGATGAAGTTTCCATGATCGACATATTTCTCATGAATTCGGTGATGAAAGCCCTGCGGCCGTCAACCAGGCTTATTTTTGTCGGCGACAATCACCAGCTTCCCTCGGTAGGCCCCGGGAATGTCCTCTCGGATCTCATCGCCTCACATAAAGTTCCACACCTTAACCTCACCACCATATTCCGTCAGGCGGAGGAGAGCACCATCGTTCAGGCTGCTCACGGAATAATACATGGAGCCGTTCCACGGTTAGTCAACAACAGGGCCGACAATTGCTTTTTCATTGAAGAAAACGATCCGGAAAAGAGTGTGGATACTATTGTGGATCTTGTCTGCAGCAGGCTGCCGAAAACCTATGATTTCAACCCTCTCACCGATATTCAGGTACTCTCCCCCATGCACAAGGGCATTCTGGGAACCCAGAATCTCAACCGCGAACTTCAGCAGGCACTTAACCGGAATACCGAAAGAATTACCCGTGGAGAACGCTGTTTCTCACGAGGCGACAAGGTCATGCAGGTCCGTAACAACTACGATCTCGGAGTATTCAACGGCGACATCGGATTTGTAGTGGATATTTCACCGGATAACGGATTACAGGTGGATTTCGATAACCGGATCATCTCCTACCACTCCAGGGATCTCGATGAGCTTGTGCAGGCTTACTGTATCAGTATCCACAAGAGCCAGGGATCTGAGTTCAGGGCTGTGATAATTCCCTGTTCAACGCAACACTTTATCATGCTCCAGCGAAATCTTTTTTACACGGCACTCACGCGAGCGCGGGACTTGTGTATTTTTATCGGGACGCCCAAAGCGCTTCGCATAGCGATAAACAACAATGATGCTTTTTTCCGCTATTCCAGACTTGCTCAAAGAATCGAGGATGCATGAAAAAGGATGACTACATAACGCAGAAAGAACATGCGTTCAATCTCGTGAAAAATACCCTTGAACAGTGTGGGGTTGAATTGCGGTATGAAGATTGTATGGGGGCCGGGGGGTTGACCCGGATCAAAGAAAAAAAAATTGTTTTTATCAACAAAACATTGGGCATACATGATAAAATAACAGTGTGTATCGATGCGCTGCGGCGGATGGATACGGGAAACATATTTATCCCCCCGCAGGTGCGTTGTTTAATGGGTGAGGAGGAATGGAATGAATCCGATTAAAATCGGAGTAATCGGCGCAGGAGTTTTAGGTGGTTATCACCTTAACAAATGTGTTAACAATCCTTCGGTGGATTGTATCGGGTTTTATGACAGCAGTCAACAACGCGCCGAGGAGGTTGAAAAGAGCTGCGGCCTGAAAGCTTTTGACAGTATTGATTCACTCATCGATTCCGCCGATGCCGTTATTATTGCGGTTCCCTGCAGCGCCCATCTTGAAACCGGCCTCGCTGCGCTCAGGGCCGGAAAACACGTTCTTTTGGAAAAACCTCTCGCCGATTCGTATGACAACGGCGAAAAGCTTGTCGAGGCCGCGGAGCGGCAAAACTGCATATTGCATGTTGGGCACTCGGAGATCTTCAATCCGGCATTCGAACGGCTTGTTGCATTCAGCCCCGCACCACGGTTTATGGAAATTCATCGACTTGCAGAATTTTCCCCCCGTGGAACGGATGTATCGGTCATTCTGGATCTCATGGTTCATGATCTTCATCTGGTGTATCGCCTCTGCAAAGAAGAACCCGATTATGGCGCTATTGCCGCTACCGGGGTACCGGTTATCTCACCGGATATCGACATCGCCAATGTCCGGCTGAGTTTTCCATCAGGGCTGGTCGTTAACTGTACGGCGAGCCGTGTTTCGATAAAGCGGATGCGAAAGTTGCGGCTGTTTCAGAAAAACACCTATTTTTCAGTTGATCTTGACACAAGAAAATTCGAGCGGTGTTATCTCGATCCGGCATATTCAGCGGACCAGCTGCCCGTTGTATGCGATACCGAAAAACCGGCGGCAGGAGATGCTTTGGAAAAAGAACTCGACGCTTTTGTGAATGCAATAAATGGTGAAGAAAACGGCAACCGCGGAGGAACGACCGGGAACGAAGCGTTAATTGTGCTTAAGATCACCGATGCAATTATGAAGAAAATACAAATCAGCTGAAATATACTTACTTTTAGAATAACCGAAGTTGAACCGGAGAAAATTAAATAGATTAAATATTACTATTGTTTTCTCTAATATATCTGTAATATATTATTTTTTGATATTAGAACATCCCGAGGTCGTTTAAGACCGGATGTAGAACAAGCGCCAGTAGCTCAGCTGGATAGAGCGTCGGCCTCCGGAGCCGAAGGCCACAGGTTCGAATCCTGTCTGGCGTATTTATTAACAGTTTTATACTGTTACCCTTACAAAGGAGGCAGGTATCAACCTCGAAACTCGAATGTCCGGCTTATTTGAAGTCCTCAAACCGACGCTGGAAGAGGGTGAGATTTTTAATTCGGGCGAATTAAAAGATAAAGTCGAACAGTTTATCGATGAAGGACATCGGAATATCGCTCTTGATTTGTCGGAGTTGAAATATCTCTATTCCGATGCCATGAATGTAGTGCTGAACCTGAACCGGAAAGTTCTTGATGTCAGCGGCCGTTTGGCATTGCTTTCTCCCAGCAAACAGGTACGCCAGATTCTCGAAAGCTCGGGGGTATATAACTTTCTGAAAGTCTACGATACCGAAGATGATCTTATTCGGAGTTCCGAAGATATTATCATGCAGACCTCCAGTTTCAGTCTTGCAGCCCTGAAACGATACCAGGAAACGCACCGTCCCAAACCTCCCCAGAAACCCAAATCCGAGTATGATGATTTTCGTTCTGAAATAGAATCTGCTATGGGTCCGGATACAATGGGAGAGCAGCGTCAGCCTGAGCAATATACTCCGCCCCCGCCGCAATCCTATGAGCAACCCTCGGCACCCGAACCGGATATTTATACGCCGTCCAATCGGGAAAAGTCATCCTACGAGACTTCGCAGCCGCCACGACGGGAACCGGAGCCCTATGAACCACCATCACGGCCGCAACAACCTGAACCGACCTCCTTTAAGCCGCCGTCCGAGCCGCCACGAGAGGAACCGCGTTCCTTTGAGCCACCTTCTCGACCATCGCAACCCGAACCAGCAGCATTCGAACCGGCTCCGCCGCCGCCACCACAGTATGAGCCTCAAACACCCGATTTTGAAGCAGAACAGGAACCGCCCCCCCAAAAAGCCGGGGAACGCAGTTCTCCACCTAAACGAATCGACCGGTGGGCCGACGATGCAGATGATGAATTTGAGCCAAAAAAGAAATCTTCATTTCTTCCGGTAATCGTTATTATCCTGATTATCGCAATTCTGGGTGGAGCAGGTTATTTCTTTGGGCCACAATTATTTAAGATGGTTCAGCAATCGGAACCAACAACGGAAGCACCTGCTGTATCGGAGACTCCCGAAGTTCCTCAATTGCCGGTGGAAACACCGCCGGAAATGACCGATTCTGCGGGAGAAGAAACAGAGGATATAGAAGAAGCTTCAACTGCTCCAGTTAAGAAACCGAGTAAACCGGCACCCAAACGAGCGCCTCGCAGGACTGTTACCCGACAGCCTAAACGCCGGCCAACCACACCATCACGCCCTGTAACAAAAACAAACAGGCTGACCATTACTTCAGTGCCCTCAGGTGCACAAATCAAAATTGATAATAAAACCCTTGGAACAACCCCCTATCGGTGGGAAAAACCCGATGTCTACGGCACAATCAAAGTTACCGCTCGTAAAGAAGGGTTTGTTCCCAAAACCGATTTTGTTCAGTACGAAGGCGGCATTAAGGAACACATAATCCGATTGGAAAAGAAACCTGAACCGGTAGCTGCACGACCCTCGACCCCGGCGCCTTCAAGGCCTGAACCCAAGCCGTCAAAACCTGCTCCTGCAGCACGGCCGTCAACGCCTTCTCCGGCACCGGCAGCATCCAAACCTGAGCCCACACCGGCACCATCAGCACGTGCAGGCAGTTCGACCGGCGAACCGGCAACAATATTCATTTCTTCCCTGCCACCCATTGCCGATGTCTATATGGACGGACAACATATCGGAAAAACCAATAGGGACAAGCTGAAAGTGCGTTCGGGTACCCATACCATGAAATTTTCAAAGGGTGGCAAAGAAACAATCAAGGAAATGACTTTTCAACCAGGAAATAATCCTTCACGACTCGTACGAATACCATAACCGGGATTGATAAGCCCTTGAAACAAGATCTTATTTCGAAAGAATTCAAAAATCGCGTAAAACATAAAAGGGACCATAAAAAAGCCAAAAGGCCGCTTGTGTTGTCCCTGTTCATTATTCTTACGGTTACACTTTCCTGGCATTTTTGTCGTGACGGCGAGGTAAAGCCACCTTCGCAGCGTACTCTCCAGGGGCATACGGCGATCCCATCTCCTCCCCCCGCACCGGTCCGCCATTTTATTAATTATATCGTAAAACCGGGAGATACATTCGGTAATATTCTTGTCTCCCATGGTATTTCCGATAAAAATGCACTCCAGTATTACCGTCACCTTCTTTCTATGGGCCTGTCCGCTCTTTATCCGGGTGATTCACTCGTCTTTACACTTAAGCCGGACAGCAGCCTTGAAAAAGTCTCTCTCCTCAGCAGGCTTCAGTACTGGTATCATATGACTATCGAGGATCTTCGAATAAAAGCAGAAAAAGAACCGATTGCCACCTCAACCCACCTCTGTATCGCGCGAGGTGAACTGTTGACCAGCCTTTCGGAAGCGATGTATGAGATTGAGATCGGTGATGCACTTGCTGCACAGCTGACCGATATCTTCGCCTGGGATATAAATTTCTTTATCGACCCGAAAAAAGGCGATACTTTTGAGGTCATCTTTGAAAAGAAATATGCCAGTGGTCATTTCATCGGTTATGGCTCAATTCTTGCCGCCAAATATATTAACAACGGAAAAGAATTCTATGCGCTTGCACTGCCTGATGAAGAGGGCAAAATCAATCATTATGATTGTAACGGCAAATCGGTGCAGAAGCAGTTTCTCAAGGCGCCGCTCCGTTACAGCCGGATTTCATCGGGATATTCCTACAACAGGAGACACCCCATACTCGGCATCGTCAGGCCCCATCTGGGGGTCGATTATGCGGCCCCGCGGGGGACGCCGGTGTATGCCCCGGCCGATGGAGTCGTGTCGTTTATAGGAACAAAAGGTGGCTATGGAAAACATATCAGGATACGCCATGGAGCTTCATACGAGACCTATTACGGCCATCTGAACAGCTATGCCCGGGGGATCGGAAGAGGTACCCGAATAAAACAGGGACAAATGATCGGAACCGTCGGAAGTACCGGCCTTTCCACCGGACCTCATCTGGATTACCGTATGAAACTGGGCTCACGCTTTGTTAATCCACTCACGATATCGGTTCCTCCGAAAGATGGTGTTACTGAAGAAAGCCGGCCCAGGTTCGATGCATTACGACACGAATACCTCTCTCTTATGCGGTTTCGCTGTGCCGATACCGCCGGCTGTTTCATAATCTCAATAATCGAAAACGATAATAGTATCGACCATAAAATCAAAGTATTCGCACGGAATACATCATCATCCAATGATAGCAAATCAAATTCTTGAACGGATCCAGACCGAAATCATCGATGCCGGGAGGGATGCCCGTTATAAGCCCCAGGCCTATGTTTTTATACTGAACGGTCTGGAGTTTTTTATCACCAAGCTCAGTGAAAAACGTCATGTGACCGGACAGGAACTCTCAGCCGGACTTGCCGAATACGCAGCCCGTCAGTACGGTCCCCTGGCTCGTACGGTCCTTAATGACTGGGGTATTTATCATACTTCGGATTTCGGCTATATCGTGTATAACCTTATCGATATCAGCCTTCTTTCAAAGCGGCCCGAAGATTCGGTTAATGATTTCGCTGATGTTTTCGACCTGCAGGAATATTTTGACAAACAAGAACATTTTCCGGTTGATAAAGAATATGTCAGAAAACTGAGAGGCGCGTAGCCTTGATCTTTTCCTTTGAATAATTTATCTTATCTTCCGTTCTTCTGAACACAATGGCGCTTTAGCTCAGTCGGTAGAGCAGGGGACTGAAAATCCCCGTGTCCGCAGTTCGATTCTGCGAGGCGCCATTTGCAAAAAAAGCCTTCTTATGAAGGCTTTTTTTTTGCTCCTTCACACGACAACGGAGCACCAGGCTGTTATCACCCGCCCAATGATCCTTGACCCTGTACTCTTTTAGAGTGTTAAAAGCAATGAAAAATAGAAACTGAGGGGATAATCATTCCAGAGAAGAAAAAATTTGCTGAGTTCCCAGGCCTGTAAAATACCGGCCTTGCAGGATATATGCTCGAAAGCCGTACAATAAGCACCTGTAGTCAATCCCATATTTCGCTCGCGGCTGTATGCATCCACTCCGGTGAGTTTATAGGCTTCAAACAGAATAAATACTCCCCCGAACATGCCGAGCTTTATTTCATTGAGGGTAAGATAGGGACCCACAGAATTATCCATTACTACCCCATGACCGTAATCTTTATATTCAACACGGTACCGTTTATCATAGGCGTACCCAATTTGCATGAAATACTGGAAGGGGAGTTTTTCGAAAGTATTTTTCTGAACGATACCAGTCATAAACAGGTCGCCGGCCGCCTGGCTGTAATAAACACCGAATTGGGGGCGCAGTTTGCTTTCTGCGTGTGACAGCGAAGGAAATATTATTGCCGGTAATACTGCGGCAATGAGTGCGCCGGTTTTAAAAAGTGACTTTATTTTCATAACCAAATTAGTTTATTTCACTCGTGGCGCCGGGGCGATAGGCGTCGAAGAATTGCCTTGAAGAGCCTTATCGAGGGAATCTGCTATCTCAAAAAGGCGGTTAAAATAGATATCAAAAAACAATTGGCGGATTGCACCTTCGGCTACTATTGCCAGTTCTTTTTCTGAATTCTGTATTTTTTTGCACGATTCTACCAGCTTGCTGATACCAACCGTATCGATAAAGCTGGTTTTTGTGAAGTCGATAACAATTTTCTTATATTCGCTTTTGGAGAATGCCGCGATCATATCAGCCATCTGAACCGACCCGGTACTCGAGATCTTTCCGATAAAATGAAGGAGCTTTACGTCCCCCTTTTCTGTCATTGCCAATTCCATAACCCTTCCTTTTCCCATCAAAGACAATCTAATTATACCCCTTGAAGATTTTTTTGTCAAATCAATTTCAAAAAGTTATGCGCCCAAGGCTTGCATCTCCGTCAAGCTAAAGCTATTTTTCTCATATAGCAAATCGGGCGCAATGCTTGACGGTAACATTCAATACATACGAAAGGGAGTGATTTTATGGCGCGCATAAGCAAAAATCAACTGATTAAACTTCAAAAGAAATATAAAACCGATGATGCGATTGGGAAACTCTATGGCATCACCCGCCAGGCAGTGCATCAGCTCCGTACCAAACACGGTATCGCACCGGTTGCCGACAAGCACAAAGAACGCGATGCCGATATTATCAAGCTTTATAAAAACAATGTGCCGGGCACAAAAATTGCCCAAAAACACAAATTGTCGATCTCACAAACCTATCGCATTATAAACAGTGCCAAAGGCGCCAAAAAGGGCCGCAAAGCATAAGTCGGAATTTTCAAAGGATGGTCATCTGCCGGCCCGGGGAGACCTGATTTGCGTCTGTTCCCGAAAAAAATAGCGGGCATCAAGCCGGACGCCCGCATTGTTTATCACACAGAGTATATTTATACCGGGACAACAATCTCCAGCATCTTTGCATTATTTATTCAGTTTTACCGGTTCCATGAAAACACCCCGTGTCAGCGTAATCGTTCCGATTTATAATATGGCGGCAACCCTGCCGGAAACCCTGCAGAGCCTGCTTGCTCAATCCTGGTCCGATTTTGAAGTAATAGTCATTAATGACGGCTCGACCGATACCACTGAGTCGGTTATAAAAAACACCGCTGCAATGCACCCCTCTCTTATTGCTCACGATCAGCCCCACGGTGGAAAAGTATCCGCTCTCAACCGTGGCATTGCGCTCTCTTCCGG
This sequence comes from Chitinivibrionales bacterium, assembly GCA_014728215.1. NCBI lineage: Bacteria > Pseudomonadati > Fibrobacterota > Chitinivibrionia > Chitinivibrionales > Chitinivibrionales bacterium. Next base: position 122,856 of record WJLZ01000133.1, on the reverse strand, counting down.
CGATTTCATTACTATCGTCGATGCCGATGATACCTTACCGGAAAATAGTCTTCGGGACAGAGCGGAATTTCTTCATGCCACCCCTGATGCGATGGCGGTATACGGCAATGCCGACTATATTAACAAAGAGGGCAAACCGTATCGCACCCGCAGTTCTTACCCTGTTTTCAGGAAAAACGATATCGTATGTAACTTTCGGGCGCCCATTATCGGACCGACCCTTATGGTCAGGAAAGTATGTATGAACCGGATTGCCCCATTGGATGAAACACTCTTACGGTCGATCGATAAATATCTGGCTCTTGAAATATTTTCCTGCGGCCAGGTGTTCTTTCTGGATAAAGTTGTTTACAATTACCGCACCTACCCCGGCCAGAGCAGTTGTGCGAAGCGATTCAGACAATGGTACGATTTATCCAGAATAATTAACCGCCATTTCGACAACCCCACACAAAGTAGGGTGCTGATAAAGCAAACGGTATTTCATCTGATGAAAGCGTTCTATGAGTCCTTTACCTGGCAAAAATAAAGAGGAAAAATATACTCCCGAACAGACCTGGAAACTGCGCCAGGTGCTCTATGGGGAAATACTCGACCAACTAGATCAGGATTTTTCCGCCATGAATCTGCAGTACATGCCCATAAAAGGGGCGTCACTTATCTGTTCCGGACTGGCGGAAAAAATTTCCTCACGAACCATGAATGATATCGATATTCTTGTTTTGCCCGACCGTTTCACCAGGGCATCGGACTATTTCGATTCGAGCGGTACAACGGTAGCACGTGAAAAGGAATCCTGGCCCTTTGCAAAGGCATTCTATTATGTTTCCGGCAGCACTAACGTCGTTATCGAAATGCATGCCATGCTCAACCGTCCCGAACGGTTTTATCTTCCCACCAGCACGCTATTCAAAAGGGGTACTCACACCCGATCTAAGCGGGTGCTTCCCTGTTTAGAGGATATGCTTCTAATCATGATGTGTCATCAACTGGTACACGGCGCCCAGATTCCGCAGCAATCATTTTTTGAGGAGATGAAACTTATCCTGTCTCAACCCGCATTCAATCGTCGGCGGTTTTTCGACTACGCCCGCCAAACCGGCATTGCATCCTGGATCTATTATCTGCTTGAGTTATGTAAAAGAAAAGAATCGACCACGCTGACCTGGCCACGAAGGTTTAGATATCCCGATCTGCTGCTCATGCTCCCCGAATTCATTATCTACGGCAAACAAGCAGCCCTGCTGCGAAAGATCTTTATCGAACTACCCTTCTCACGTAACCCATGGCAATTAATGAGGTATAAATTGAGCAAATCGTGAGATGCCTATCCAGAGGCGACACCCTCTTTGCAGCTGCTGCAACCATTACACAGTGGAGTTGTAAATCCGACAAATCCCGGGGCGACGGCAACAGGGTCTGAGCATTGGGCGCTCAAGGTCTCAGAGGAGATGACCGCTTTTATTATTTCCGGTTTTTCGTAGGGTTTGCGTTTCCTGGCCATTATGCTTTGCCTTTGCTAAAGAATGCTGCGGTTATTTGAATGAGCTTTGTACGGACAACGAACGACTTCGGAATAAAACCGAGCCTCTGTAAAAAGATACAATTAATGGCATGAATTATCAACCGGGTCATCGATTTTTCCTTTATTAGTGGCCGGCCGATAATATCAGAGACAGGAATATCATGCACCTTTGGAGAATGGTCTCCAACAAACAGCGCCCTGTCATTTTTCACCCTGACAAGCCGGTGAATAATTAATTTTTCCCCTGCCCGGAAAACATAACACCACCCATGTTTCAGAGGAGATGAGAGCGGGGCAACTATTATCTTTTGTCTGTCACGTAAAAGCGGCGCCATTGATCCGCCCCGAACAACAAACTCCTTGTTTCCCTTGTCAAAGAAAAAACAGTTGAGTGCCTTTGCCAGATGCTCCATAGTTCTCCTGCTACGACCGCATAAGTGAATAGAGGGCCCGGGCATGTTCACAGGTCTGCGGTTCGGCATACACCAGTTCTCCGGTTGCGGTATGGATTCTTCCGGGACACACATCACAGAATCCCACAAACCTGCAACTCCTGCAGGGTTCAAAATCGGTCTTTTTCATGTTCTTGAGACGTTTATAGGCTGGTGAAGACTGAAGGATTTCATTCAGTGGCCGTTGGTCAAAAATAGACCCGATTTTCATAGACCGGAATGATACGCAAGGAGTTATATCACCCCGGGGACCAACCATGATCGATATGACACTTCCCTGACAAAGCCTGATATGGTCACCGGGATTGGCCAGCCGTTTGTTCATAACCTTTTTGAAGGCTTCGATATTCTCCCTCGAGTAATGGTTGAAATAGCGGGGCATAAATTTTTTTAAATTCCGGGGGTCCTTTGTCCCGTTCTTTCCGGGGGTACAGATAAGAAAAGGGGAGGCTTGAATCGAGAATCCCCGCTGTGCGTAGAATTGTTCGGTTGCCTGAAGTGTATCGACATTGCAATCCAGCGCCACAACCGAAAACCGCACGTTCAGTCCCCCACCGGCGAGACGCTCCGCATTATGCACTATCTTTTCTGTGGCGCCGGGAACATTAAAACAGGCATCATTGAGCTTTGGATCATGAGAAAAGGCCGACATTTTAATCTCAGTAAACCACTGCCGGTTGGCAATCAAAAATTGTATATGGTCATCATTAAGCACTATCCCGTTGGTATACAGGGTAAGACCAAAAAAATCCTTCCCGATTGCGTGCTCCAGTATTTGGAGAATATCGCTGCGGAGAAAGGGCTCGCCACCGCTGATCAGCACATTGAGGACACCGTTGGCTGCGAGTTTATCCAGAATGAAATACATTTTTTCTGTTGAAAGGTCCTGGTGCTCTGCTGTGTGATCGATAAAGCAGATACCGCACCGGGCATTGCACCGGTTGGTCACCTCTACGGTGGCTGTTTTGGGATATCCCTGTAAGCCCAGAGCTTCAAATTTGGCGTCTAAGTTTTTCGGGGGCATACGCTGCCATTTATTCGGTGGTTTCAAGCAATTTATTGTCGGCACAAAGTTGCAAAAATCCATCCAGATCTTTGTGGGCGGTTTCAATCGAAACCTCGAAGTTTTCGGTTAATTGATCGGCAATGTCTTCGAATGGCTTTCCCTGTTGCAGACATTCGAAGATGAATGCTCCCGTGCTGTTGAAACTGCAGATCTCCGATGTTTCCCGGTTGAGCACAAAGAGTTCATCGGCAACTTTTTTTATTGAAAGGTTCGGTTTCAAGGTGTAGTTCATAATAGTATCCTATAATAATCGATCAATCGTTAAAAGGGTTTCTTTGTGGCGGGGGAAAACGAGTGTTTCCATGGGAATGGATCTGCAGACCGATTCGGCGGTCTCCATCGCCAGAGCGCCATGCTCCCGGGTTGTTGGAAGGGTATAGACGCTTTGAAGCAGGGAAAAATATTTCTGTGTAAAATTCATGGCCGTGGTTTCAAGCGATGTACCCTGTTTAATAAAAAATAGCTTATTGACAGGAAATTTTCTTACCGAGCAGCGGGAACGGGTGTTCATGTTTGCAAAAGGAGTCGACCAGGCATGATATTTGTCCGAATCCGGGCGAAGAACAACACATTCATCATTCAATATTCCCCACTGGGGATATAACAGATTGGCAATGGTGGATTTCCCTGTTCCGGACGGTCCCGAAAAGATGGCACACCGGTTGTTCCGGTAGAGAGCCGCGCCATGAATCGGCAGGCCATGATTTTCGAGTGTCAATAGTGAAACGAGCAGGCGCAACTGGGCAAGTAAAAGTCTTACTCGTTGAGGATCACGGGGATTGAAAAATGAAGCCTTCATCACTTTTTCTGAAGGATCGATTACACTTCTGGCATGGATATTTTCGAAAAAGAACCGCCCTTCCGATTCAGCATATCGGATTTCATACCGCCGTCTTTGGAGATTTGCAGGCATTTTGATTGCATGAATATCCATTACGCGGAGAGTAAAATCCACAGAGTCACCATCCCCGGTACAAGCAAAGGGTCCTAAATACTCGGCTGTGGCCTCATCGATAATCTCTGCTCCGACACAACTGCCGGTCAGAGCGAATTTAAGGCCGGCGATAGATACAAGCATGCTAATTTAACAACCACTGGAATAATGACACTCTGTTCGTATGTAACAGATGAGTACGAATAGAAAACAAAAAAAGGGAAGCCAAAGACTTCCCTTATAAAATTATATTCTGATGGGTTGATTATAAAAGCTGTAGCACTGCCTGAGGGACCATATTGGACTGGGCAAGCATGGCGGTTGCCGAGCTGCTCAGGATCTGGTTTCTGGTAAACTGCGTGCTTTCTGAAGCAAAATCTGCGTCCCGGATCTTACTTTCGGCACTCTGCTGGTTGGTCTGCGAATTCACCATATTTGTCAAGGCATGTTCGAGGCGATTGGTCATGGCGCCGATCTGAGCCCGCATCTTATTGACCCGCTCAAGACCGGTCACATCCCCGACGGTCCCTGAAAAATTCGAGTCGCCATCAAGGACCTCGAGCAGATACTCGAACTTACTCTGCACATCATCACCACCATAGGCTGCTGCCATAGTAGCATCATAGACATCATTGGTAGCATCCCAGCCAAAAGCATTGCCGTCGGTTTCAACTATGTCCTCAGCATCCACAGCAAAAGACGCCATTGTACTTAAAAGTACATTAGTATCCATCTGTCCGAACTGAATGGTGATCATGTTCGCCGCGTTCTTATCATAAGACTGGGCATCAGTTCCGGAATTAAATGCCGCTGCATCCTCGGCGGTGTAATTGGCACCGATCATCATGTTAAAATGGTGGGCACTGGAATTGTCGTCCGCTCCAAAAACCGAATCATCATTGTTGTCCCAGGCAGTACGGGCGTCTCCCAGCTTATGAGGAGTACCAGAAGCATCGTTCCCCGCGTAAGTGGGATTGTCACCGCTTTTCTCGGGGGTGGCAAAAATCTGCATGCCGTTGTAATTGGTGGTCGCGGCGATCCGGTCGATTTCATCCATCAATTGACTGAATTCCTGCCCCATATAGAGCCGTTCCGTCTCGGTATAGGTGTCGTTTCGTGCCTGGATCACCAGCTCACGCATCCGTTGAAGTATTTCTGTCTGCTCCTGCAACGCGCCGTCGGCGATGTTCAACATGGCAATGGCATCCTGAGCGTTCTTCGATGCCTGCCCGAGACCGCGTACCTGGGTTCTCAGGTTTTCCGATACACCGAGTCCGGCGGCGTCATCTGCTGCTGAATTGATCCGTAACCCTGTGGAAAGCCGTTCCAGAGACTTGTTCATATCCCGGTGCACCCTGAGCAGGGAGCCCTGTCCAACCATGGACGATATGTTGTGATTAATTCTCATAAGCCAACATCCTTGTTGGGGGTGTAATGTCAGGCATTTTCATCCTTGCGCCTGATGAGAGCGAAACTCTCTAATAATTATTATCGGCAAAACTTCGGCGCACTTAAATTCTTTCGGGCGTCTTCTGCACGTTTTTTTCGTACACATCAAACCCTATTCCGTTTATCGGCACCACAGATAAATACTTTAGCTTTTTTTTGTTTCCCTATACGATTTCACCTCCAAATTTTGCGTTATGTATATTTATGAATTCAATATGTACTGTCGGATTTGTCCATTTGAAGCCATTGTATGAAATGCAACCCATTTCAAAAAGTTTTCACCACACCATTCGAATTACAGAGCCATCTGGAATCGCTCCGGAAACAAGGAAAGAAACTGGTTACCACCAACGGATGCTTTGATATTATTCATAGCGGCCATGTCCAATACCTTACCGATGCAGCCCGGCTTGGCGACCTCCTGGTTGTGGGTATTAATTCGGACGAGAGTGTTCGGAAATTGAAAGGGCCAAACCGTCCGATACAGTCCGAACAGAACCGGGCTGCAGTACTGGCTTCGTTGTGTATGATCGATGCTGTTTTTGTTTTTTCGGAAGAAAATCCGCTTGCTTTTCTTGAAATACTAAAACCGGATATTCATGTCAAAGGCGGTGATTATCCCGACAACATAATCGAAAAACCTGTTGTTGAAAAATATGGGGGCGTAATTAAGATAGTTTCACTGAAATCGGGTTATTCCACAAGCAGCATTATCGAAAAAATCCGCTCTTCATGACGCTCCGATTATATTTATTAATGTATTGATATTCTTATTATTAAATAGTACTATTAAATTGCATAACGCTGTATTTATACAAAACAAATCTAAAAAAATTCATTCAATCAGTGTTATCTGTTCTTAAGTCACTGTCGGCAATGTCGCTAAACACTGCCGGAGATAAGAGAGATATAATTCACTCTTGCCGACTGTTGCCTTTAAGGAGCATTAAACATGTCATCACAAAAAGATACCGAAGTCCAGCAGCTTGAACAACGGCTGAATGAAAATCCTCAGTCCCTCGCATTTTCCCGCCTTGCGGATTCCTACCGCAAACAGGGAAACATTCCTCAGGCAATCCAGTTGAGTGTCGACGGCCTTGAGAAGCATCCCTGGTATGCCACCGGACGGATCATCCTTGGCCGGTGTTATCTTGAGCAGGAAAATCTGCAGGAAGCAATTCAGGAATTCACTCACGTGTGCCGTCTTGACAGAAGAAATATGGTCGCCATAAAAATGCTGGCGGACATTTTCTCAAAACAGGGTATGGATGAAAAAGCCGGCGACCTGTATGGATATCTCCTGAAAATGGATCTGGAAAACGATTCGCTGGCAAAGCTTTCGGCCAATTACACAGGTTCCGGAAAAACCGATATTTTTTCCATCATCGGTATTGAACCTCAAACGTCCGACCAGCCGGAAACGCCGGTGAGCCCCCCCTCTGCTGAAGGTGCCGGGCATGCCGGGGAGGTATCCGAGCACCATGCTGAAAGTGGCGCTGAAACCGCAGAACCACTCTTTGAACCGCAGGAAGAACAGTCATACGAGCAATCCGTTACAGAACCGTCCGATGATGTCGAACAGCTGGTACCGCCTGCAGATACGGGTGAGATCGAAGTTGAAGAGACTGTTGACGATCTCACTGCTGAAATCGATAATGAAATCAGCGGATCAGATATTGCCGATCGCATGGACATGGTGTTCAATGAAAACGGTGAAGCGCCGGCTGTCGAAATCGAAGATTCCGACCAGAGCCCCATCATTGAAGAAAGTATTGAAGGACCATCCGGCGAATCGGAACAACAGGAAAAATCATTTACCCCCGAATTGACCGACGCCCCGATCTCCGAAAATCTCGGCAATATCCCGTCATCGGATGATATAGCATCACGGGTTGAAACCATGTTCGGGGAGGAGACCGGTCCGGTTGTCGACGAATCGGAGACGCCTTCGCTGGAACAGACACCATCACAACCAGCGGCACCTGAACCATCCCAGCCCGAAACGATGAATATGCCGCCTGCCGAGGATATCAGTGGCGAGGATATTACCTCGCGCATCGAAGAAATGTTCGAGGAAGAGACTGCGGAAACCAATCAAAATGATGTGCCGTCCGCCAGCCCTGCCGATACCGATACGCAGAAATATCCCCCTCAAGGGGAGGATGATCAACTCTCTCCGGCTGCAGAATCAACCGGTACACCTGCTCAAGCCGACACCGGTAAGCCGGAACAAGCCGCGCAGGAACCCGAATCAGGAATTTACTCCACCCCGGAGCCGGAAGAACCCGCGATCGAAACCGGCCGGGAATCCGATCGTGATACATCCACCCAACCTGCGGCAGAAACCGAACAAACCGGGGCCGATACCGATATCAAGGGTGACGATGTCACTTCACGTATTGATGAATTGTTTGATGAAAAGCCGCTTAACAAATCACAACTTTCCGATACCACCACCGTTGATCTTCCCGAGACCGATCAGCACGGTGAAGGTTCCGAGCCACCTAAAGAAACCGACACGCCCTATGAATCTGATTCAACCGGAACCGTTGAACAGGAATACGGTCACCCGCCCCCCGACGAACCATCGGGTGGTGAAACGGATATCAGTGGTGATGATGTTACCTCGCGAATCAATGAGATGTTCGAAGACAACGCTGAAGACAACATCGCCCAGGAGACAAATGCACCCGAAAAGCGTTTGAGTGACACCTCCATGCAAACAGCCGAACCCGAAGGAGAAGAAAATACAAAGATCGAAGATGCTTCGGTCTCTTCTGCAGACTCGGATATCAGCGGTGATGATGTCACTTCACGAATCGAAGAGATGTTTGAAGACACTACCGAAGAACCATCTGCCGACGATAACGCTCCTGCCGAAAACGGAAACGAATCAGTTCCCGGAGAAAGCACTCTCATTGAAGAGGATACCCGGGAGCCTGAAACTCAAACACCCAATTACGATACATCATCAGCAGAAGAATCGATTGACAAGGCCATAACAACCGAAAACTATCTCCCCGATTCTATTGAAGATGCACAAACGATAGCGATTGACCGCAGCGCCTTTGATGAAGCTATCTCCGAAAAAGCCCACCGGGAAAATCAGGAGGGTCTGGCTACCGAAGATCTCAACGTGTCGGATGAACAGGCTGCTGTAACCGGCGAAGATCTTACCAAACGGGTCGATGAAATGTTTTCGGGAAGTGATTCTGAAGAAAAGACCGCCGTCGACAACGACAGCCCTGGTGAGATGCTCACCGCCGGCCCAACCGAAGAACAAGTATCGGATACTCCACCGGTTACCGATGAAACAGTGGACAGTGATACTGAACTGTTTGCCGAGGAGACCGCCGACAATACTACGGCTCCCCAGACTGAGGATTCGGAACAACCCCGTACTGAAGGCAGCGACTCGGAGGAACACATACCGGAAGATTTCAGCACTATCGGAGAGTCCCTGGATGAATCCCTTAACGAAATCGCAGTAGACCTGCCGACCGACATCGCCGGTGACGATGTCAGTCAGCGTCTCGAGGAGATGTTCCCGGATGATGCCGGGGGTCAGACAGCAGAAGATATCATTCCGGATGATGAAAGTGATGCAGAAGAGGAAACAGAAGTCGGCGGGGGATTCTATAATATTTCGGGTGAAAATGCCGAAAATCCCGCCGAGGATAGCTCAATGCTCAAGGATGTGGATCAGGTTGAACTCGACAGTTCGATTTCCGAGTTTGATATTCCACAGGATGAGAACGCCGATAGTGATGAGAGCACTAAAGAAACGATTGCCTTGAAGAGCGAAGATCTGGAAGCCGCTCAAAATCGTCAAGCAGACGAGGTTGAAGATACAATCATTGAAGAGCCTTCACCGGAAATCGAGGGCAGTGATATTGAAAAACGTCTTGGTGAGCTTTTCCCGGAGGAGTCTCTGGATTCCGGGGAACTGGCCGAGGCTATTCCAGATGATGAGGACGATTCGGGAGATCAGGTGAGTGGAGATTTTTATACCATTGAAGGAGAAAACGCCGGTCCTCAAACCACCGAACAATCCCTTCCCGAAGAGATTGGTAACGTTGAGATTGAAGAGGAAATATCAGAATTCAGCGATGATAGCGGGGAAAGGGAACTGGAGGAGGTATCTTCATCTCACGAACCCCCGGTATCCGGCAAGAACCGGGATACGGTCCCTTCGAATGAGACCGAGACCATGGATGAAGTCGCTCCACTCGAAGAACCGGAAAGTAAATCCGGAGAATCACATCGATATCCGGCTGAGGAAACCACCGATGAAATGCAGGAGGCAATAAAGATATCGGCAGAAGAGTTTCCCCCGGAAGAGCCGGAGCCTGAAAATGAAGGACCGCCAACAATTCCCGATCATGTACTCACGCCAACCCTTGCTGATATTTACTATCAACAGGGCCAGGCTGGGCTTGCCGTTCAGATATACTCCAGACTCCTGGAGCGGGATCCCGATAATGAAAGAATTCAGAATCGGTTAGTTGAAATTAAAAGTACAATGACCGAAGAAGATAATGCGACGGGAATTCGGCCACAACAGCCGGTCCCACCCAATAAAGAAAAAAAAGATGCCCCGCAAGCAAAAAAGAAAAAGAGCCGCAGATCAACAAAGAAGGCAGTGGGAGATAAGCCTCTTAAAGGGGTCCGTATCAAAAGAAAAATCAGAGAAAATCTGAAAAAAGGCAGGCCAAAATCACGGTAAAGGATATTCTTCGTGAAATCGCGGTTATCACAACTTAAATCCTTGCTAAAAAAAAGTAACTGTACCCACATTCTGGTTACTGACATTGTCGATGTCCGCTATTTCAGCGGGTTTCGCTCAACTCAGGCCTTTCTTCTGGTTTCCAAATCGGATAATTATCTCATTTCCGACTTCCGGTACAAAGAAGCCGGCAAAGAACATTGTGCACAAACCGGAGAGTGGGAATTTTTTGAGTACAACAAAAGCGGGTTTGGTTTTCTTGCCGAAATTGCACCTCCATCAAGCAGGATCGGCATTCAATCAAACATTGTGACACTCGATCAGTTCGACGATTTGAAGCGGCAATGCAATAAGTGCATCTTTGTAAAGCTATCCACCACAGTTTCATCCCTTTGTATACCCAAGTTTTCGTCAGAAATAACCGCAATGGCTTCCGCGGCCCGTATCGGCGATAGGGCTTTAAAGTCAGTCCTGCCTCGGCTGAAAACGGGCATAACCGAAAAAGAAGCTGCTGCGGAACTTGAAGCCCTTTGCGCCCGGTTCGGTTCCGAAAAGCCCTCATTCGATACAATTGTTCTTTTCGGTGCGCGATCGGCCCTCCCTCACGGTCAACCATCATCGGCACAACTCAGAAAAGGAGACTGGATACTCGTAGATTTCGGATGTACTGTCGATGGATTCTGTTCAGATATGACCAGAACGATGGTATACGGAAAGGCCGGCCCGAAACAAAAGGAGATCTACGCCGTTGTTTTGAAGGCCCGGAAAAATGCCCGCACCCATGCCCGTGCCGGCATTACCGCAGCCGGCCTCGACCGGCATGCACGATCGATCATCAAAGATCATGGATTCGGAGATTATTTCGGCCACGGAACCGGCCACGGTGTGGGCCTTCGTATTCATGAAGCTCCCCGGGTGGCCTCGGCAGTCAAATCCCGCCTTCCAGCCAATGCAGTAGTAACCATTGAGCCGGGTATTTATTTGCCCGATTTTGGTGGTGTTCGCATTGAAGATATGATATTATTAGAAAAAAATGGAAACCGGGTACTGACCCATTCACCGCGCCGTCTCCTGGAACTGGGTGTATGATCGATATTCATGCTCTGCTGAAAGCTATGGTTGAAAAGAATGCGTCCGATCTGCATATCAGGGTAGGCTCTCCTCCCATATTTCGAATTAATGGAACACTCTTCCGGCTAAAAAGCGATCCACTTTCGGTTGCCGACCTTGATAAGATTCTCAAAGATCTTCTTACCGACGACCAGCTCCGGATGTACCAGCAACGTAACGAGCTGGACATGGCTAAAGGCGAGCGGGGAGTGGGCCGGTTCAGGATAAATATTTTCCGGCAACGCGGAACACCGTCACTGGCAATCCGGGCGATCCGGACCGATGTTCCTCATTTTGAAGAATTGAATGTTCCGGATGTCATTTTGGATATTGCAATGAAAAAACGGGGCCTGATTCTGGTTACCGGCACCACCGGAAGCGGCAAATCGACACTGTTGGCATCGATGATCGATCATATCAACGATACCGCCGCCATGAATATCGTTACTATCGAAGATCCGATCGAATACCTTTACAGAGATAAGCGAAGCATCGTTGTCCAACGGGAACTGGGCGCCGATACCGATGGTTTCCAAACAGCATTGCGCTCCTGTTTCCGGCAGGATCCGGATGTAATCCTGATCGGCGAAATACGGGATAAAACAACCATGGAAATCGGTCTGAGTGCGGCAGATACCGGACACCTGGTTATGAGTACCCTCCATACCATGAATACGGTTGAAACCATTACCCGGATTGTTTCCTTTTTCCCACCGCACCAGCATGATCAGATTCGTCTTGTCCTTTCCAATGTTCTTGTAGCGGTCATTTCTCTGCGTCTTCTCCCTCGTAAAGACGGCGCGGGACGGGTTCCTGCCGCCGAAATACTGATTAACAATGCCACCGTAGCCGAATATATTCTCAATCAGGAAAAAACACATCTCATTATGGGAGCCGTAGCTGAAGGATATACACAGTATGGTTCGCAAACGTTCGATCAGTCTCTGCTTCAACTTTACAAAGACGACATGGTGTCGTTTCAGACAGCAAAACAGCATGCGAACAATCCGGATGATTTTGAGCTGAAAGTGAAAGGTGTTGAAGGTACCTCAGACAGGAGCTGGCTGACATAACCTTGAAAATTGCAGTATATAAGAAAAGTCCTATTGAAAGGAGAATATACATGGAAAAAGGTTTCATTTACAGTGGTATACTTGTCGGCATATGCAGTGTTTTTGTATCCGCCCAGCCGGTGGCCCGGGTCGGTGCTCTTGAAGGAAAGGCCGGGATGCTGCGCAAAGGAAGTGAAAACTGGCGTAATGTTCGGCCGAACATGCCATTGAAAGTCGGCGACCAACTCTATACGCAACCGGAAAGTTTTGTAGAGATACGATATTCGAAGGGCCAGATCCTACGCATGGATGAAAGCACCAAAATCACCATCGAAGAATCCAGTGAAAAGACCACGAAAACCAAAAGCAGTATCGGCCGCATATGGGTGAACATGAAAAAGATGGTAACCCAGGGCGATGAGTTTCAAGTCGCCACGCCAACAGCTGTGGCCGCAATCCGTGGAACGGTGTTCAATATCAACACAGATAAAGATTCATCGACCTCTGTTGATGTTTATGACGGCAAAGTTGCGGTGGGCCCGGCCGACCGCCTGAAAAAGAAAAAAAAGAAAACGCAACCTTCAACGGGTGTAACCGAAATTCCCGGTCCTGAAGAAATTCCCGGGCCCTATGAAGTGCCGCTGGAAACATGGAAAACGATCGTTGCCGGACAAAGAATCTCCGTTAACAAAGACGGCAAATTCGCCCAGGAACAATTTGATATCGATACATCGGCTAAAAATGATTTTGTGAAAAAAAATATGGCACTGGATAAAAAAGAAGCCGAACAATAATTAATTTTACCGCCTCGTATTCTAAATCCCGTTTTACCATTAGTCGGTTTGCTTCAAACCGTCATCGTTCTCACAGGCAATGATATATATCATTTGTATATATCATTCCGGCATAGTTTTTTTATTTGAAAAGTTGGAACCGCCGCCGTGTATACCGATACGAGTAATTAATGACCTCTGTATTCGGCAAAATCAATTGGTACAATACTTGCAAACTCCTTGTTCATTATTTTCTTTTCCCGATCTCATATCAGCGTATCCTTGTATTATTTTATCGATTCCAAATTTAATAAGGAGAAGTCCTGATGATTGAAACCCTTGCAAAGCATTTCAACGCCGGTGGTCCGTTTATGTGGATCATTCTGGTGGTGCTTGCCGTAGCGCTCGCCGTATTGATAGAACGGCTGATTTTCTATTTTATCATTTGTCATGGTAACGGCGCCAGGCTGGTGGCGGAAATTGCCCGGGCCCTGAACAACAATAAAACGGAGGAGGCAAAAAAGGCTGTCTGCTGCAAAAAGGGGCCGCTCAGTATTTTGCTTCGTACCGCGGTTGAGCGTTTTGAAAGCGGGATGACAATTGATGATATTCGTGAAGGGGTTGAAGAAACTGCGATAAAGGAAATGCCGAAAATGTCACAGCGGCTCAATTACCTCGCACTCTTTGCCAATATAGCCACACTGCTTGGACTACTGGGTACTATTACCGGTCTTCAGCTCTCATTCTCTTCTCTGGCTTCGGTGGAAGCATCGAAAAAAGCGGCCCTTCTGGCCCAGGGAATATCCCAGGCAATGAACACCACGGCTTTCGGGCTTACTGTGGCCGTACCCTGCATGGTCTTTTATACCATGCTCAACAATAAGCAGCAGCAGCTGACCAAAGACCTCGACGAATCGGTTGTAAAAGTTCTTAATTATATGAAGAAAAAATTATCATGACCGGTCTCTCATTTTACAAAGGTACCCGCTCCCCATCGGAATTCGACGAAACACCGGATATCGATGTTACGCCGGTTATGAACATGTTTGTTATTCTTATTCCTTTCCTTGTTTCCATGGCGGTCTTTACACAACTATCCATACTGGAATTCAGCCTTCCACCCAATGTCGGTACCGGTCTCGACAATTCATCCGGCAAACCAAAATTGAAATTAACCGCCGTCGTTGCGCCCAAGTTCATTGCTATTACCCAGGGGGAACATATGCTCGATTCGCTGCCTGTAGAAAAGGGTAATTACAATTATGACGCCTTTTTTACCAGCCTCAAAAAACATCGGGAGAAAGCGGATATCAAAGATGAAATCGTTGTGGCGGTTCGGGATGCAGTTCTTTTCAAGTATGTCGTACGAGTCATGGATAGATGCAGAGACGCAGGATTTAATAAAATCGGACTTTCAACTGCAACCGGCCAGGTAGAAAGTATCAAGTAGTCATGAGATGTTATACGACGATATCGTCGCAACATGAAGGCACTGCCGGCACAGGCACATTCAGGCCCCAGCTCACGTCACTGATCGATGTCATGACCATTCTTCTTGTTTTTCTTATCAAGAGCTTTTCGGTTGAAGGCAACATTATCACCCCCTCGCAGGATCTCGAGCTTCCCGTATCAACATCAAAAAAACCGCCCCAACTCGTTACGTCACTGGAAATTACCCGAAGTGCGGTGATGGCCAACGGTGATGTCATTGCAAAACACGATAATTTCCTTTCCTCCGATTCATTGCTTATCCCGCTTTTATTTGACTATATGAAGCTGCAGAAAGCACAAATCACCGATACAACCAAAAATCGTGAAATCATGATACAGGCCGATAAAGATGTCCAGTTCAATGTTATCAAGCGCGTGATGTTTACATGCAGTAAGGCAGGCTTTTCCGATTATTCAATCCTGGTTCTGGAAGAAGACTAGCATGACTGCACACCAAAATGAAGCACTCCTGAAAGCCTATGAGCACTATATTCCCAGCGCATCTCCGCTTATCGAGCGCCTGTTTAAAATAATTCTTCTTCTGGTAGTAGCGCTCTTTATCGGCTTGGGCATGCTTTTACAAAAGATAAAGACGGAACCCGAAAAGATCGTCGAGCGTATCGAACGAATAAAAACCCGGTTTATTATTGAAGAAGAAAAAACAGAGCCGAAAAAAATCGAAAAGCCAAAGCCAACAGCAAAAAAGACAGAAGAGAAGGAACCGGTCGATCTAACCAAAAAGCCCGAGCTTAAACAGAATGTCGATGATATTGTTGAAGAAAAGCCGAAAAAAAGGAAAGTTCGCCGTGTTTACGGACTAAAAAAGGTTTATTCGAAAGGTATTGGAAGCGGTGGGAAATTATCGGATGCGGTTATCGGTAAACTGGGTAATACGATCAATAAAGACCTTGATACGATTACCGCCACCAAAGAAGAAGTCAAAGGTCAGATCGTTTCGGCCACCACAATAACGTCCGCCCCGAAATTTAAGAAACGGGTCAAGCCGGAATACACCAAAGAAATGCTCGAAAATAAAATTGAAGGGGTTATTAAGGTCAGGATCCTGGTCGACATTGACGGTAAGGTTAAAAGGGCAACGGCATTGAACGATCTGGGGTATGGTTCGGCCCAACAGGCTGTCAAGGCATGTCGTGCAATGGAATTCACTCCCGCTCTTGTCGACGGCACACCTCGAGCAACGAGAATAATTATTCCAATCCGGTTTGTGCTTTTAGGGTAATCTATTTTAATCATTGTACCGAAGTATTTTGAAAACGATATGAAACCAAAAATTCTTTTATCAACAGTTTTACTCGCCTGTATAAGCTTCCTCTATGCACAGGAACATACTGCAGCTGCCGATTCGATTCCCCAAAACACCTCATCTGATAGCGATACAACACCCGACCAAGGGACAGCTGTTATGCCCGGTGATGACGATATCATCCTTATTGACGAAACAGAAGACAGTGTTGGAATTGTTTCCGAAGATACTGTGGTAAGGTTCGACGATAGTATCCTTACCGGTGATGATATAATTCTCGAGGATGAAGCTCTTGAAGAGACCGAACTCCCCCCGATCGAAAAAATGCCCGAGCTCACCGGCTTTGTGAAGGCTGCATATCCACCCGACATGGTGAAAGAGGGGATTGAAGGTGCGGTGCTCATGGATCTGCTGGTAAATGAACGGGGTACGGTCGACAGTGTCGCTGTTGTGGAAGGGCTTACTCCCGAACTGGATTCTTCGGCTGTTTCGGCGGCCCGCCGGTTCACCTTCACTCCGGCAATTGCCGGTGATGATTCGGTTGCGGTGCTTCTTCAGTACGAATACCGCTTCACCCTCGATGAAATAGTAGATAAAATCGAAGAGTATGTTAATTTTTCAGGCAAGCTCGTTGAGATGGGCACCCGCATGCCGGTTGCCGACGCCATGGTTGTTCTTGACTTCATCGATACAACACAGGATACCGGCTTAAAGGTCCCCTTTACTCCCTATCTGCAAAAGATCGGTACCTTTGAGGGCCAGTATCTGGAAGAGAACCATCTTGTGACGATCTCCGACTCTGCCGGTCATTTCCAGTTTAAATCCCTGCCCGCCTGTTCGCTCGGGGTTAAAATTATTCTTGCCGGCTATAAAAGCTTTGAAGAAACCGAAACCATTAACCCGGGGAAACACACCGAAGTTCTTTACCGGCTTGAACGGGAATCCTATTCGGAATATGAAATTGTTGTTTACGGAAAAGCCGAAAAAAAAGAAGTTGCCAAACGAACGCTCAATCTTCAGGAAATACGCAAAGTACCGGGGTTTGGTGGTGACGCCGTCAAGGTAATTCAGGCTCTTCCCGGGGTTGCCCGTCCCTTTTTCGGCGGGGGCGAAATAATTGTCCGTGGAGCCGGGTCTGAAGATAATCAGTATTTTGTCGAGGGCATGACTGTGCCCTATATCTATCATTTCGGGGGACTCAAATCGAATTACAATTCCGAAGCGCTTCAATCGGTAGAGTTTTTTCCCGGTGGATTCGGTGCCCGGTATGGCAATGCTCTTGGCGGCGTCGTGGAAATAGAAGGGCGTCCCTATCGCGATGACCGGTGGCACGGATTTGTTGATGTCAATGCTTTTGACGCCTCATTCATGTTTGAAAGCCCGATAACCAAAAACAGTGGCCTTATCATTACCGCACGGAGAAGCTATATTGCCAATGTACTCAGCTTTGTCGTTTCCAATGTCCTCAAACAACAGCTCCCCTTCACAGTCGTTCCCTATTACTGGGATTATACGCTCCGTTTTGATACCGAACCATGGGAAAAACACCACTTTTTCCTGACAGCTTTTGGAGCCAAGGATAAATTGGAATTGATTTCAACCGATGTACGGGGAGGAAGTCTTGAGGTCGATAATGAAACCGACCGGGTGAGTAATGATCTCTATTTCCATATGGGCATTTTGGGGTGGGATTATTCGATCACCGAACAGTTAAAAAATGAGATGCGATACAGTTTCCTCTATCTCGTACAGGAGATGGCGGCATTCGGGTTTTTCAAAGCCGATGCTGTTGGAAAGGGCCATCATATTAGAGATGAAATTTCATGGCAACTCAATCCGCAGTTAACGCTCAAAGGCGGACTTGACATCCTCTATGGCCCACTTACCCACAAACTATCATCGATTACCAGTGACAAAGATGTCACCAGGGACACAGTCGATTATGTTTTCGGCCCCTATGGAGGATATCTCTCCCTGGAGTGGCGCCCCCGGGAGAATATTCTGATTATTCCCGGATACCGGATCGATTATTATCCCGAAATCGATTATCATGGTTCGATTCTGCCCGAACTCTGGAATTACGACATCGATGACAACGAGGGATTCGACAATGAAACCCGATTTCCGGTGGAACCATCGTTCCGCATTACCGGCCGTTATGAATTCACCGAAAACCATACGGCGAAAGGATCGTTCGGAAACTATTCCCAGACACCTCGTCCACTGGGGCAGGTGACCCATCCAACTTGGGGCAATCCCAATCTCGAATCAACAAAGGGACGTCAATTTGTACTGGGATATGAATGGCAGATAACCGATCTTATCAGTGTCGATTTTCAGGGTTATCTCAACAATCAATGGAATATCGCGCGGTATCCAACGGAAAGCGAAATTATAAACAACCCCAATATTCCACCCTATATCGACAACGGTAAAGGGAGAATGATGGGACTTGAACTGTTTCTCAAACATGATCAGGGAAAAAAGTTTTTCGGATGGCTCACCTATTCTCTTGCACGAAGCGAACGGTATAGCTATCGTGACGGTAAATGGGCTTTGTATGATCGGGATATACCCAATAATATTCAACTTATCGCAAGCTACCGCCTGCCCCATAATATGGAATTGGGAACCCGTATTCGCTACACTGATGGTTATCCGACCACCCCGATTGACGGAGCGGACCTGTACGACTTGACCTACTTTTACTATGAAGCAAAGGCCGGCAAAGAAAACTCCGACCGGATGGAGCCTTATGTGGGCTTCGACCTCCGGTTCGAAAAGAAGTTTGTCTTTAAAAAATGGATGCTCACCCTGTATCAGGAGACAATGAATATTGCGCACCTTTTGCGATTTGTTAAAAATTCCGACGGCGATCCGGTATTCGAACCGCCTGAGACCGATTTTTATATCTGGGATTATAACTACAAACATAAAAATGCGCTCAGTGACGTCCCCCGTGCATCGGTGGGCATTCTGGCTGAATTTTAAAACAGGTAAAACGGTATGAAGAAACCCCTTGCCCTGATTCTATTTGCGTTCTTGCTGAGTTGTTTCAATTTCCCCACGCGGTTTGAACGAATAGTAAACGATGAACTGCGCCCCGTCACCGCGGTTTTTTCTCCCTATTCGGAGGCCGCGCCGGGAGATACGCTTAGTGTGAAAATCCATTTTGCCGGAAATCCGGTGATAGCAGTGGATACCATGATGGTTTCGTATTCGGTACTCAATAATGTATACGGAATTAATGATACCTTTACAAATGTTGAAGCCGTTCAAATGATCGATTCAACCATGGCGCTCCCCGAATCGGTTGAAATCAGTTTTGTAGTACCCGACACGAAACTGGACGATTTGCTCGCTCCCTTTGTGGCACGCACCGATTCGGCCCTCCGGGCCATCGATCCCGCACTGGCTGAGATGGTTCCGCCCAACATACTGATTGAACAGCTTACAAATCCCGACCCGGCGTTCTGGGATGCCATCCCTGATTCATTTATTAATACCATGATCGCACCGGCCCTCGAGTACATAACCAAACCGGCCTATTTTTTCATAACCGCCCGGTCTCATAACGGTATTGTACTGGAAAGCAGAGCAGAATTTGTGGTCCGATTCAATACCAATTTCAAAGACATACCAAAGTTATCTCAGGCAATACAGGTTAATAACAATCCTGAGGTTCGCTGGATGGGAGTATATAAAGTTGAAGGTGATAATGTTTTTTCCTTCGATCCACTCGAATTCACCGGCGAGTATGAATTTTTCTGCTTTTTTAATGAAGCCGATCAATCATGCACATTCGATTCGGTTATTCTCATCGACACCGGTTACTCATATTTCATTGCCGCCGACAGCGGTATTGTACAAACCGATGCCGGTCTCGATACTACCCGTGATGCCTATATTCAAAAGGTTAACGGCAAAGACACCATAGTTCTCGAAGAATATTTTTTCCAGTGGTTTTATGAGAATCTCGATGAATCGACACTGCCCCAGGACTCCCTTTTTATCCTCGAGCGATTTGATCAGGACCCCATTGCACGGATCTATCCACCGCTGGATACACAAATGCGCCATTTCAAAGTGTGGGTTGCTGTATATGATGAATTCTTTGGAGAATTTTCCCGCCCCCGGGGCATGACCCTGAGGCAGATTGAAGGTGTGCTGGAATATACCGATGCCTACAAAAATCAGGTTGCCCTGAAATGATAAAGGGGCCTGTGACGTAATACTGTTTCGATATTTTCCATTGTGCCGATCTTTCTTATTTACCGGACCTGTTCCCTGAGGGCCTGATAAGCCTGATAGACGGTAGTCTCAAGGACGGAATATGCTTCATCATAAATATATTTTTTTAATTCATTCTGAGATTCACGAAACATCTCGTAGGCATCTCTGATCTGGTCCTGCTCAAGAAGTGTGTAGATTTCAACCAGTTGCTCTTTTGCTTTTTCCTCTTTTTCCCGCAGGAGCCGCTCTTCTTCCCGCGCATAAGCATATACTTTTGATTTCTGGTACGATGAATTTTCATAGCCTGTCCCGGATGATGAAGATGGCTTTCTGTTTTGCGACCTGGTTTGATTTGCAGGCGCAGTACTACGGTGATTTTTCACATGGGTGAGCCTGGCTTCCTCTTTTCGTTTTTCTGCAGCCGCTTTTCGTTGTTTTTCCGCTCGCCTTTGCCTCTGCTCCTTTAGC
Organism: Chitinivibrionales bacterium; assembly: GCA_014728215.1. Classification (NCBI taxonomy): domain Bacteria; kingdom Pseudomonadati; phylum Fibrobacterota; class Chitinivibrionia; order Chitinivibrionales; species Chitinivibrionales bacterium. The sequence continues at coordinate 102,313 of WJLZ01000133.1, read as the reverse complement.
GCTGCCATCCGCTGTTCTTCTTCACGGGCTTTCCGTCGACGGGCTCTCCGTTCACGCCACCGAACCCAGAAGGGTTTTCTTTTTTCCATTTCGGCTCTGATACTATCCTGCCGCTCCTGAGCGATCTGTTTGGCCTGGAGCGCCATATCCCCGAATCCGACGTCAACATTTTCAGGCTCTTCAACGGCAATGGCGGCAATCTCCTCGCTGATAGCAGTATCTTCCTCTGCCTGTTCGGCAAGGACTTGCCGAATAACCGCATTATTGACAACACCAATTTTTTCCCTGGAGACTCCATATTCTTTAGTTAATGTGTTATCCAGATAATCCATAGCAGCTTCAACACCTTTAACATTCAGGATATCGATATTATAGGTTACCAGGGAATCCTCTTTCTTTCCGATCGCCTCATTCATTCTTCGGACTTTTTGTGCATGGTGCTCCCACTGCGATTGCGAAACTTCTCCCTTAATGGTTCCCAGGCGTTTATCAACAACGGTCAAGACATTCGCCGCCTCTGCCAGCTCGTTTTTTAACAGCAGCAGCCGTGCCCGTTGCAAATCATTGGCTATAAACGATTTCTCATCGTCAATATTAACCCGGGCTTTCAAACGCGCGGCCAGTTTGCTGTAGGTGGTAAGAGATATGGAAAGATATTTCAGATTTTTACTGCAATAATCAAGTTCCATCTGGGCCTTGTGCAGCTGTTTGTTGTCGAGCGCGGTTTCTATGTTTCTCTGGACATCGCGAGAAAGCCCCCGGGCCCGGTCCCTGATCAGCCATTCGATTTCCGCAGCCTTCGATCCGTCAACCGAAAGCATCTGAGAATGAATATCGACAAGATTCGCGAAATCAGGACGTTTTTTTCCCGTCTCCCTGTTAAAGGCAGTAACCAGATGATTAATCATCTTCTGCCGGTTCCGTTCATTCTCCTGAAGGATATCTTCTTCTTCAAGCATTATCTGGCCTTCAAGCTCCCCGACCTTCCATAAAATATACCGTGAATTCGGGTCATTTTTTGCAACATGACGAAGCTTGTTTGCAATTCGCTTGGCTTCTGCAATCGCTTTTTGACGTCTGTCCTGGAAATCGCCGTAAGCGGTCGCTGCATTGAGCTTGTAAAAAGCGCGAAGAATCAAGGTGTCCACATAGGTTTTTGTGTAATACCCTTCCTTTGGCATCTCCTGGCAGAAGGCGCTGCCAAAGGAGAAATGGCCCTCGGCGGTATTATTTTCCTGAAACAATCGGCCGCACAAGGGAAGAAACAGTAACGCGGTGCAGCACAGTTGAAGATGTAGGCTTTTCATTTCCTGCAAGCTGAATTGTGTTGTAAAAGAGTGAACCTAATATCTTGATTTATAAAGAGAAAAAGCGCTTAAACAGCCAGGGATTATCACTCCTGTTCTATAGGCTTCATGTCTCTTTTTATCAGATCGCCGATCAGTCATTCAATATACAATAGTTGCTCACCCAGAGCAACATTTGAACCGATGTTTGTTGTTGAAAATATGCGGGCCCTTTACAGCAGACGAGCCTTATCTTTATCGGAAATTTAGCCGAATATATCCAGTAATTCGCCGATCATTCGGTCCTTTACTTTCAGTACGCTTGTGTTTGCTGAAAGTGTGTTTTTATTCTGTATCTGTTCTTTCGATTCTTCGATAAGGCTTGTGTTTGAAGATGCTGCAGAAGAATCCGGGGTATGAGTGATGCGGCTTATCCGCACTCCCCGGGGACTGGTTTCCGCCTGGTGAGCTGTGCGCTGCTTAAATCCAGGTGTGTTGACATTAGCTACATCATGAGCGGTGATATCATGACGGGTAATGCTTGTCTGGATACCCGATAATGAGGAAGAAACGTTCATAGCTCTCTTTTTTCCGAAAATAGTTGCCCAGTTTAATTATACCCACTCTCAGCAGTATCGTCAATGGTAGATATTACACCCCTGCTACCGGGGATCGAAAAATTCCCGGCCGCCGTAAATCCCCATATCATTACGGGAGCCGTCATCATCTTTCCAGGCCTTTCCCGGTTTGCCGGCATCAATGCAGGGAGAATAAGAGGAAAGTGAATAGCGAGCATATACGCCGGTCCGTCGCCCGGCAGCAAGCGAATCGACCAGCGTATCCCCGACAGCCTTTGCAAGGGTCGTGTCCACCAGTTTCGATTTATCAGTCGGTACCGCAATATCCTTTTCCACCGCTGCCGAATCGGAGGCAGATCCCGCAAAAATCGGATCCATGACAAGGTTATGTGCAAAATCGACCGAGTCTTTGTTTTTATTTACCCCATCGACAATACCCAGCCTCGGATTGCAGTCGAGAAAATTACCGTCGGGATTACCAAAGGCACAATTATATTCGAACGTTATTGCCGATGCATTATCTCCCCAGACACCGTAATTCCTGTTAAAAGCGACGATGGTATTGTAAACTTCGGGATTGGCGGCCCCGACACGAATCCCACTGGCAAAATTTGATGCAACGATGCAATTGTAAACTCGCATGTTTCCCTTTTCCCGGCAGCTTATGCCAACATTGTTGTACTCCATTACCGAGTTTCGTAGTAAGGGAGAACTGTTTATCGCAACAACGCCGTGAAATGCCCCGGCAATATCGGCATAGGCAATTTCTGTCAGTTCATTGTAGGAGTTATCAAACACTATTCCATACCAGGAACATTTTTTATCGTCCTTGTAAATGGGAGATATTTTTATTCGCTTATTTTTCCTTCCTGCACAAGTAAGCATTCCTTTGATTTTAATCGAGACTGTTTGCGAATCGAGATGATCAATCTGCTGGATTGCCGAATCATAGTAGAGCGGCTGGGATATCAGAATTTTTGTGCCCGGTGCAATAACGAGCTTGGCTTTTTTAGCAACCATAATATCCCCATTGACTATATATGGCCCGTCTTCAGGAGTCCACCGTGTTGTCACGTCAATTATTCCGCTGACCCTGCTTTCCGTATTACCGTACGCAACCAGAAACATAATCATCGCCATACTATTCACGATCAGTCTTTGTTTGTTTTTAATCATAGGAGCGGTATCATATCCCGATATTTGATAAGGTGAAAATAGCGATTCCATAATGCAGTATTAAGTGAAAACATATAGCCGTCAAGCATGTTGGCACTCTTTTCGGTTTTACTATCCTTTTGGAAAGTCAGGAGATTTGCTTCTTTTAATTCCCTGATTTTTTCCATACATGTATCCTGCAAACCGGCATCTGCGACGATTGGCCAGAGAGCCTCTCCGGAAAGCTCGGTTCGTTTATCCTGAGAATCAGCCGGTAATTCATCAGTCTGCACAACTTCAACAACAAGCTTTTGGGTACCGGGTGACAATTCGCTGCAGTTTTCGAATCCTTTTCGAATCAACAGTCTGAGAAAGGAACAGTATTTTTCCATTTCTGCAGGATCCGACTGATACAGGTTGTTATCGGTAATATCGACAAAACCTTTCTCTTGCAAAAATTCGATTGTTTTTGTTATGCGCTGATAAGTTGACCCGAGAAGCTGGATCAACTCTCTGCGAGTCTGGGACAGATTCAGGCACTTCCCGGGATTACCGCCTGACATTTTTCCTTTGTGGACAAACATATAATTGAGACTCAGCACAATATTCGCCCCCAGGTTACTTCCATACAGCCGCTGCAATCGTGAATTGACCCGGCGAATTTTCATGCTGGTCATGCGGATAATGGACATAAACCAGGAAGGAACACCGGCGATCTTTTTATGAAACGTCTCGGCGTCGATTACAACCACCGTGCTGTCCTCAATGGCCTTCACGGATGCACTCCGCGGTTTGCCGTCAATAAGCGCCATCTCCCCAAGAACGGCACCTTTCTCAAGCACCGCCAGCTCAACAACTTTGCCGCATATCATCCGAAAAACCTTCAACCTGCCCGACTGTATGATGTAAAGTTCCCGGGAATGATCATTTTCGTGAAATAGTATGGTGTCGGTTTTGCAGATTTTTGTTTTCGGTTGCATTGGAGGGCCCGCAAAATAAGTATATTTGTTAAAGATTCCAATAATACGTTGAATATCATAATTTTACATAAAAAAACCGTCCAAAATCAAGGAAAAAAGGGTGTGTTATATGAGAATAAAGTTCCTCCCGACAGCAATACTGATAGTTCTTGTGAGTATTATTGCCTGCAACAGGGAACCCACCGTAAACCTTTCGGTCGATTTTTCTTCTCAGCCCATGTGGCGGTATAATGCAAAAGTACTTGTAAGCGGTTCGATGACAACCCTCGATACCAGCACTAACTATTCAGGCATGGCAAATCTTGTCCTTTTAGGCAAAAGCTATAAAAAGGCGCCGGCAAAGCTGCAGCTTACCATCCCCTCGGTCCGTATCTCCACCGATTTCATGGATGATGCCGAAAAAGAGAACCTGAAAAAACAGCTCGAACAACTGCAACTGGATATATCGATGGATGAAGGGACGGTCGATCTGTCGGATACCGCCGATCTTCCCACACTCATCACAGGAAGCTGGGGACTGGATAAGAGCCTTGCCAAAGTACTCCCGGTGTTACCGGACATTCCGGTCACCCGGGGATCAAAATGGGAAAGAAACAAGCAGACATCAATCCGGACATCTCATGGTGATGCAGTTGCTCATTTGTTTCAGGCCTTTATTGTCGACAGCATTTATCACAAGAACCAGAAAACAATGGCATCGATAAGTTGGGATCTCAGTTATAAGATTGAACTTGAGAACCCGGATACCACCGGTCTCTTGGTCCAGCTTCCCGACGGTGGTGAAGGTTCAGGTCATGCGGTAATCAATACCACCGATAACAGTGTCGATTTTGCCCGGATAGAATTTGCCGTTAAAAGTAAGGAAAACAGAGGAATTCGTATCGGATGGAAAGAAATAGTGGAGCTTTCCCTGGCACAAAGAAAGCAGGAGACATCGTGAGCGCCCTGTTAAGCAGAAATAAATCAGCACCCCCTTTATATTTCAGCAGGGGTCATTCGGCTTTTTTATTAATGCTTCTTTTTGCCGCAATCCTTCATGCCGAACCACCTGAACACAAAATTATTATATCGCAGGATACCGTATTCAGCGATCATTTTTTTATCCCCGAAAATAGGACCTGCATTATTAAACCCGGTGTAAAAATCCTTTTTGATGACTATCGAAAGATCATTGTGTGCGGCCTGCTTATTGCCCAGGGGAAACCGGATGCTCCGATCCACTTTTCCTGTGTGGACCGCCCCCGAGGCTCAACCGGCAGTCCCTGCTGGACCGGATTTGTGATCTACGGTGAAAAGGCCGATGCGCTGTTGCGGCATTGCCGGATTGAAGGCGCCTATAAAAACATTATCTGGGAAGCAAATCCTGTTTTTGACTCCTGCGAATTTGCCGGAAATCATTATGCCCTCTATTGCATTAAAAAGGCAGCCCCTCATGTTAAAAACTGCACAATCTATCGTAATGTGTATGGTGTAGTATCCGATTTTGCCGCACCCTTGCTTCTTAACAACCTTATCACCGAAAACACCGTCGGCGTATACCTCCAGCTCAGCGCGGAGCTGGTTGCCGGGAAAAATATCATCGAAAAAAACGATACGAATATCCGTACCGAGCAATGTCTCGGGCCAACGAAAAAGCCGTTGTCACTCCATTATCTGTGGGAGCTGATGAGAGAGTTGTATTAATTCGGAAAAGTTCATATCCCGGCGATCCGCCGTTGCCGATTACCGACGTTGCACCCTTTCTATAAACATATTACCAGCAAATTAAAACGGGATATTATTCGCAGGGAGACCTAAAAAGTCATCCGCATCTTGATTCCCCGACCGGAAAGATACTCCTTGATTTCCCGGATCGAATACTCGCCATAGTGGAGAATTGAGGCTACCAGCGCAGCATCGGCTTTGCCTTCGGTGAGAACATCATAGAGATGTTCGGGTTTTCCGCCACCCCCTGAGGCAATGACCGGAATGTTGACACTTTCGGCAATCGTACGCGTCAGATTCAATTCGTAACCGGTTTTTGTACCGTCGGCATCAATAGAATTGACAACGAGTTCTCCGGCACCGAGTTCTTCACCTTTCTTTGCCCACTCCAGGGCATCGATATTCATGGGAGTCCGGCCGCCGTGAACCACAATTTCGTAGCCGGAGGGGATTGTATCGGATTTTTCCACTCCGCGAACATCCATGGAGAGAACCACGCACTGAGCACCAAAGGTTTTCGAAGCTTCGGTGAGTAGGGGAGGATTGTATACCGCTGCAGTATTATAATTTACCTTTTCTGCGCCGGCAAGAAGCACTTTACGGCCATCCTCAACAGAACGAAGGCCGCCGCCTACGGAGAAGGGGATAAAAACCTGCGACGCCACCTTCCCGACAACATCGATCATAATGTCACGCTTGTCGCTTGATGCGGTAATATCGTAAAACACCAGCTCATCAAGCCCCTCTTCGTAATATTTCCTCGCCGATGTCACCGGATCGCCAATATCCTGTGTATTGACAAACTTGATGCTTTTTGCAAGCTTGCCGTCACGAACATCCAGGCAAGCAATCAATCGCTTACTTAACATTGTATCCTCTCTGCATTGCTTCTATAAACAACCTTGCTCCATTTCCCCTTCACCTCAAATCCCGCCGTCCCAGCTGCAGAAATTTTTCAGCAGCTCCAATCCGACTCTGCCGCTTTTTTCCGGGTGAAATTGGGTGGCAAACAGATTTTTGTCGCCGATGGCCGCAGGAAAAACAGTCTCATAATCGCATACCGCAATTACATTCTCTTCTTTGGACGGCAGCGGATAATAGGAATGAACGAAATAAAACTCATCTCCATCAGCAACATGACTCAACAGTGGGTGCTGTTTTTTAATTGTAATACCGTCCCACCCCATATGGGGGATTTTCAGTGAGGCTTCCTTTAGATCGAACCGGGGACAATTGCCCTCGATGAGGCCCAGACATGGAGTGTCGCCTTCATCGGAATGCGAAAGAATAATCTGCGTCCCCAGGCAAATGCCGAGTATTGGCGTCCCCTGTATAAAAGCTTCCCGAAGTGCGGTATCGAGCCTCCGCTCCTTAAGGATTTGCATCGATGCTTCCGCATGGCCAACGCCGGGGAAAATGATTTTTTCCGCATCAAGGATCTCATCTCTGCGGGGAGTGATTGTATTTGGAATACCCAGGAAATTCAGCGCCCGTTTTACCGAGGTTAAATTGCCAGCATCATAATCGATTATCGCTACCATTATCCGGCCCCTTGCAATAGTGATTCAGGAAAATAGTATATTGCCGGAAACAAGCAGCAAAAAGCCCCGGAGAATTAAAAAAGGCAACCGGATTCTCGGTTGCCGTTACCAGTGATTTGAATTTCCCTGCCACGTACCAAACCCTATACAGCGATTTCTTTAATCGAATCCGACGCGACATTCCCGAACCCGAGTTCGCTCGCGATTTTAAGATATTTTACATTTGTGCCTTCAAACTGCTTTCCATACCACGATGCGAGCGTTACGGCATAGCTGTCGACAGCAACAGGATCGAGTCCTCCAACAAAAGTATCGAGTTTGACTACCTTGCCGGGACCACCCGGTCCGTTATCAAGGAGCGCCCGGGTAGCATCGATAATGCTCAGTGTCGGTTTCATATAATACAACTGCTCGGCTATTGCCGTGTGAAGGTCCATTTCCCGATGATAAGCGCTCCGGTTATACACAAGTCCCATCATTCCCTTGAGTCCGAGTGATACTCCCGCAGCACTGTGTGACTTTGCTGCAGGAAGGGAGATAAACACATCGGCACGCCCAAGCTCCTTTAATACTTTTATACGGGTGAGCTGTTTTGCCTTTTCTGATTTCTTCTCCACATACATGCTTTCCTGTTTTGGAACAAAAACAACGACCCCTTTCATGTCCTTAACCGCATCGGCAATACCGGTTTTGCTCTTACATGCTTCAACCTCCCGGAGAACATTATCGCATACGAGTACTTTTGATGCTCCGGCATCAAGACACAATTGGGCAACGGTTCGCACGGCCTCGGGCGAAGTAGTCGTTCCCCAGTCGGGAGGATTGGAAAAACTCATGTTCGGTTTGATAACCACCCGCGCGCCTTTTTTTATATAGTGTCCCATACCTCCCATCGAATCGACAATTTTCGTAATTATTTCCGATGCTTTTCCTTTGCCGACATAAACTTCACTTTTGCCGCCTGCAGTTTCTGCGGCAAAGAGCGGTGATGTCCCCTGCAGGGCTACTCCGGTGCCTGCGGTTGCAGCGGTTCTTAAAAATGACCTTCGTGAACGCAGCATCGTAACCTCCTTTTGCTCAATTTTTACCTTTTTAATCCTGAATAAAACCTTCGGGCAAATCGTTTTGTTTTTCCGTCCTGTTCTCTTCCGAAATAAAGCCCTCCGGCAGATCTCCCGACTCTGTTTTTGTTGAATCATCAGATCCGTAGGCATGTTTCAGTTCATCATCTGACCTACGCCTTTGCTCGACAATCGATTCCTTTTGCCACTTACTGATGTATGTTCCCGATTCCCGCCTGTTTTCTCCAAATTTATAAACGACTATTGCGGCCTTATCGAAAATCGGACAATGCTGTTCGCAAAAACCGCACCCCAGACAAAGATCTTCATTCACGACGGGAACTTTAAACATGCCGGTGGTGGTCCGGACATATTTTGGGGTAATAGCATTATAGGGACAGACCTCATCACAGACAAGGCATTCTTTATTCTGTTCCCAGGCTAAACATCGGCGGCGGTCGATTACCGCGGTGCCGATTTTAACAAACCGCTTCTGTTCATAGGATAATTCCCGTATTGCGCCGGTCGGGCAGACATGGCCGCAGGAGTAGCATTTCTCTTCACACGCTCCGATCCTTGGAACAAGCTTGGGGGTATATAATCTGCTGAAACCGTCATTCAGTATGCATGGCTGCAAAGCATTGGTAGGACAGACCTTCATACATTCGCCACAGGCGATGCACCGGGAACCGAAGAGGTCTTCCGGAACAGCTCCCGGCGGACGGATCAGGCGGCCGGTGTTGTCTCTTTTGGTAAATGCATCGGCCCGGAGCAAGGGAACCATCACTGCACCGCCCAGAACTCCCGCCACAACATGGCGGCGGGCAACATCAGGTCCGGTCGTTGTGGCCAGCGAAGGAGCGGAAAAGCGAAAATCTGTACACCCTTTCCTGACTTCGGTGCATAATCCACAGACAATGCATTCTGCAACCGATGTTTCTTCCGGACGCTCCTTATTGATGGCCCGAGTTGGACATTTTCCGGCGCAGGCTTTGCAGGAATTACATGCGCGTGTATCGGTGGTCCTTCGGAAAAGAGCAAAACGACTTAAAATTCCAAACAGCGCCCCACTCGGGCAAATATACTGACACCAGAATCGTTTATCTAAAAATCCCCCGCCAAAAACAATAGCGCCCAAAATGAGCGCCCCCACACCGCCGTAGAACAAGGGTATTTTAACCGTTGCATAGGCGAGTTCGTCGGCTCCAATAACCCGAAAAAGGGGCTGAAGATACTGGCGACCGTCTGCACGCACTAATGCCTCGAAGGGATAGACAACCAGGGTAAAAATACGGGTAAACAAAGAAATTGGATCCATAAAAAGAGGAAAAAGAACACCAAACAAAGCCATGAAAAACAGCGCGATAAGAATGAAATACTTTACCCTCTGAAGAGCGCGGGGAGGGGGGCTTTTTCGCATCCTCATTTTGTTGAATACATAACGATCGGAACCATCGATAGCAGCTCCAAGAGGACAGACAAATCCGCAAAAGAACCGTCCAAACAGAAGCGACAGTACAAGGATAACTCCTGAAAGTATGACAAGCCTGAGAAAAACAGATCGTGCCGAAATTGTAGTAAGGATACCGACGAGTGGATTCAGGCGTAAAAACCATTCACTTTGCCAGGTATAGGCTGCGGGATAGGTGTTGGCGAAAAAAAAGAGGGAAACAAAAAGAATCAGGAAAAAAAGCTGGGAGACTATTCTGATTTTTCGAAGACGGGACATGTATCAACTCCACAATGGTTCAATCGGACGCACTTCATTCTGTAAATACTCCCTTACCAATATAAATTAAATCTTATTATGCTTCCATAAATATGCTCATTTAGCTCATTCCATAACCGGGGCTCCTGAGCCGGGTAATCCGCTACTAATGTATTTTAGTACTCTTTTTACGATTCCGCGGGATTATGCATTCCGTGGCTTTTGGCATTTCTACAATAAATACTTTTGTTACTCTAATTTATTGCGGGTATATGAAATCGTATAATTATTATCTGTTTGATGTTGACGGCACATTAATTGATACCAGAGAGCTGATCTATCAATGCTTTAAGTACACCGGAAAGAGATTTGCCGGCAAGGCGGTTCCTCGCGAACTGGTGGAACAACATATCGGAATACCGCTTCGTAATCAGATGGAGCTTTATTTCGGTCCCCTGTCGGATGAGCGCTATATGTTCATCTCCAGGGAACATATGAGATATCAACTGGAAATATACCGTGATTATCTCTCTGCATTTCCCGGTGTATCAAACACATTGTCGGAACTGAAATCTGCAGGAAAAAAGTTAGCCGTCGTAACCTCCCGGCGGAAGAATACTCTCGGTCTTTATTTAAGGGAAACAGGACTTCACGATTTTTTTTCGGTTATAATCACTCCCGAATCTACCGAACGTCATAAGCCTGATCCCGAACCTGCACAGAAGGCACTTTCACTTCTTGCAGGGACAGCCTACAACGCGGTGTTTATCGGTGATTCAATCTACGATATTGAATGCGGCGCCCGGGCGGGAATGGACACTGCTTATGTACGTTGGAATGGTGTAACCCCTCAGTTTGAGCGGTATAAACCAACGTATATCATCGAAGAAATGGAAGAATTAACAGCAAAATAGTAACTGCATGAACGTAGAATTTTATAAAGACCACTGGCCGCATGGCTCGATTCCTCAAGCGGTCCAATGGGCTGAAGAACAGCCTGAAAGCGCGCTTTTTACCGGATGCACAGGCTCAAGTGATGCACTGTGTATTGCCGAGCTTTTTGCTGCATCGGAGCGGTCCCTTTTTGTGCTGACCGAAAGCACAAAACGGGCCGAAATCCTCGCCCATGAATGTGCGACTTTTGTGGGGGAAGACAGCATATTTTTGCTCCCTGCACGCGATGCAGTCCCCTATAACATGAAATCCCCCTTTGGACCGACGGTTGAGGCTCGTTTCGAGACACTCTCCCGGATGCTCAACCGTCAAAAAGGCATATATATTGCTCCAAGCTCATGTCTTCTGGAAAGAGTTGTTCCCTCAAACGCTCTCTTCAACCAGGTTATCAGACTCAATGTAGGCGATGAGGTTACACTCGAAAATCTCAGCGCATGGCTTATTGAAATCGGCTTTCATAAAGAGACCATGGTATCCGATCTAGGGACGTTCAGCGTCCGGGGTGGAATCGTGGACATCTATCCTTTTATGTATGATAATCCTATCCGCCTGGAATTCTGGGGTGATACCATTGAATCCATCAGAGAATTCGATATATTCAGCCAGAAATCGCGGACCCGGCTTTCTTCACTTGAGATATTTCCCATGAAGGAGATCTGTTTTGATGATGAAGCACTAGAAGCGGGCCTGGAGTCGATGCGCGGTTATGCTGAAGAAACCGGTATCGATTTTTCAGCAATCGACCGGCTTGAGCATCAATGGAAGCTGGCGGGTGACCAGGAAGGAATAGAATGGTTCTTGCACTGGCTTCCCAAAAATACAGCTTCAGTATTGGATTACCTTCCCCGGGACTGCCTGGTTGTATGGAATGATATAATTCCTGTGGACCGTCGTCTGGAAATTTACAAAAATAATTATACCCGTCACTTGGAGCGGGTTCCTGAATTATTTCTTCCCTTCATTTCTCCGCCCGAAAAACTTCTTTTAAATAAAAATGATATCGACGAGGAACTAACCTGCTTTTGCAGGATTTTTATGGGAACACTCGATCTTCCGCCCCACTCCCCCTCCTATGCCTGCTCCTTTGCAGAACCGGCGCCGGTATCCAGTAATCTGGAACAGCTCTATTCTGAGCTTACCGCACAGCATCAGAAGGGTTTTGATATTACTATTCTGGCCGGCAATGTGGGGACAGCCGAACGGCTGATCGAACTTATCCACGAACAGTGTCCCTTTGTAACTGTTTTTCTGGGCTATCTCGAACGGGGATATGTGGATAAACACAACAGCCGGATCATATACGCCGAAGATCTTATATTCAGACGAAAACAGCACCACCACATAAAGCCGAAAAAATCAAAAGGGGGAATTCCGATATCCTCCTTTGAGGCCCTTTCTCCAGGCGATTTTGTTGTCCATGTCGATCATGGTATCGGCAAATTTGTTGGAATACAAAGAATCAGTGCCGGCCAGGCCAACCGCGACTGCATGGCGCTTCAGTTCAAGGACAGAGCAAAGCTCTTTGTTCCTATTGAAGATTTTCATAAAGTACAGAAATACGTCGCAAAAGAATCGGTGGTGCCCTCACTATCAAAGCTTGGAAGTGAAGCATGGAATCGACTGAAAAAACGGACCAGAGATTCACTCAGGGAAATGGCCCGGGAACTGATCGAATTGTATGCCAAACGGCAATATCATGAGGGAATCGCTTTTGCTCCGGATGCACCGTGGCAAAAGGAATTTGAAGACGCCTTTATCTACGACGAAACCCCCGATCAGTTGACCGCTATCAAGCAGGTTAAAAAAGACATGGAAACAAAAAAACCGATGGACCGGTTGATCTGCGGTGATGTCGGATTCGGGAAAACAGAAGTTGCAATGCGTGCCGCATTCAAAGCGGTCATGAACGGCTATCAGGTTGCGGTTTTGGCGCCGACAACGATCCTTGCCATGCAGCACAACAATACGTTTTCGGATCGTATGGCAAATTTCCCGATAAAAATAGATGTGCTCTGCCGTTTTCTTAAACCAAAAGAACAAAAAGAGATCGTTGCAAAGGCGAAAAACGGTGAGATCGATATTCTTGTGGGAACACATCGGCTGCTGTCCAAGGATGTTTCGTTTAAAAACCTCGGTCTTCTTATTGTAGATGAAGAACAGAAATTTGGGGTAAAACACAAAGAAAGACTCAAACAGTTCCGTTCAAAAATTGATGTTCTTTCCATGACAGCCACGCCGATCCCCCGAACGCTTCATCTTTCACTGATCGGCGCCCGCGATTTATCGACGATGAATACTCCACCCCGGAACCGTCTCCCGGTCCAGACCAGCGTCTCGGAATACCACGATGAAATGGTGAAAAACGCAATCGAGAACGAACTCGACAGAGGCGGTCAGGTGTATGTGGTTCACAATCGTATCAAAGACTTGTACGTGTTGAAAGATAAAATTGAACAGCTGGTACCCAAAGCCCGGGTAATTGCCGCACACGGACAGATGCACGAGCGGGAGCTTGAAATAATCATGCGGGAATTTGTCGCCGGACGCTATGATGTTCTCGTGTCGACAGTTATTATCGAAAACGGGCTTGATATAGCTAATGTCAACACTATCCTGGTCAATCGTGCCGATATGATGGGTCTGTCACAACTCTATCAATTGCGGGGACGGGTCGGGAGATCGTCGGAACAGGCATTTGCCTATCTACTCACCCCTGCTTTTAAAAAGATCGACGAGCATTCGCTACGGCGTCTTTTTGCCCTCGAGCAGTATACCGAGCTTGGTTCCGGTTTTCAGATTGCGATGCGTGACCTGGAAATTCGGGGAGCAGGAAACATTCTCGGCACCCGTCAGCACGGATGTATCGCTGCCGTGGGTTTTGAAATGTATTGCCGACTGCTTCAGGAAGCTGTCAAAGAAGCGAAGGGCGAAAAAATCGATGATGAAACCCGGGAAATTCAGGTGGATATCCCTCTTGAAGCCCATATCCCTTCGGATTATGTTTCAGATGGCGCCGCCAGGATACGAATATATCAGGAACTATCATCGGTTACATCAACCGACCAGATTGAAGATATCGAACAGGATATTATCGACCGGTTCGGTCCTGCACCGCCTCCTGTTCACACGCTGTTGCTGCTTATGAATATAAAAGTACTGGCACGAAATATCGGATGCTCAAAAATTGCGGTCGATACAGACAGAACGCTGAGTTTCAACTTTGAGGGAAACAACGAAGAAATAAAGGAACAAATCAAGAAAATACTGTCTCAAAGCGCCCGAAACTTCGAAGTTGTTTACCAAACTCCGATCTCCTTGAAAACAACGCTGTCGTCAAAAGATACTCTGGAAAAGGCGTTTGAAGTAAAAACTTTAATAGAAGAAATTGTTAAATAATGGTATCCTTTATATAACAAGCGATTGCGTAGATTTATATCTATTCCATCATGTATCTTAAATCAAGTGCATCTGTCCCAATTTGGAAAGGCCCGGCAATGAAATTACTTGCTGAATATCGTTTTTATTTCTTGAAATCACTTCTATTGGGCAGTCTGCTGATTGCGGGTGGGTGCCGGGAAAAAAGCTCAAGTCCCGTTATTGCCCGTATCGGCAAATCAACACTTACCCTCGAGGATCTCAATGAGAGTATTCCCGATGAATACCGCGGAAAAATCACCCGGGAGCAGAACATTAAATATGTTAAACAATGGATTGATAATGAACTGCTGTACCAGGAAGCTCTTCGAAGGAAAATCCATAAGGAAAAAGTGATCAAAACGAGGCTCAGGAGAATGAAACGCGATCTTCTCTGCGCCGAGATGATCAGCCGCAATTCGGTGCAGGATCCCCAGGCCCGGGTTACCGAAGAGATGGTCCACGATTATTACGAAAAAAACAAGCACACTTTTGTTCGCGACCAGGACGTATTTAAATATATGGAAATTATTGTTGATGATTTGAAAACGGCCTGGCAAGTGAGAAATCTGGTGCGGGCAAACAATTTTCCCGATCTTGCAGCCCGGTATTCCAAGCTTCCGGTCCTGGATCCGCGCTCCCTCTCCTATGTGCCTGCCGACGAAATACCCCCTGTTATTGCGGAAGTTATTCCTACCATTCGAACCGGGGGAACAACAAGTCCCATTAAAGTAAATAACGGTTATAGCATTATCCGTGTTGTTGACAAACAAAAGGCAGGGACAACCAGTGCTCTCGAAGAAATTCAGGATGAAATAATAAACCGGTTGTCGGCCGAATTACAAAAAACCGAAATCGAAAATATGCTCTACGAACTTAGTCAAAAAAGCGATGTCGAATTTAACATGGAAACAATTCCTGAAGGGGAAAAACCGCAGGCGCCGCTCGATTCAACAGATGAAATAAGTAACCGTACTGAACCCTATTAACATGTAAAAGAGGCTTATGAAAACCAAACTCAGCAAAATATTTTATTGTGTCGCCGCATGCTCGGTGATTTTTTCGGCTCATTCGCTTGAGCTTCTGGACGGTATTGCCGCTGTGGTCGGCGATTCGGTGATCCTTGTTTCGGAGGTCGAAGCTTATACCTTACTTCTGATGAACAGGGAAGGGATAAAATCCGATTCGGTCCGGATTAAGGAGCTCCGCCGGCAGGCTCTCGATGAACTTATTGACGGCAAAGTTTTTGTTGTTCATGCGGAAAAGGATACCAATATTGTTGTTTCGGAGGAAGAAGTTGAAAATGCCCTCGACAGAAGAATAAAAATGATTCTTCAGGAAAACAACACCACACTCGAAATGCTCGAGCAGGAACTTCAACGAACCAACGGCATGAGTCTTCGGGAATTCAAGTCACAGATGCGCAAAGGAATCAAGGAGCAGCTTGTCAAACAGAAAGTGCATCAGATGTACGGCGCCTCAATCAATATCACCAGGAAAGATGTCGAGCAATTTTACGAGCAATACAAAGACAGCCTTCCCTCAGCAGGAAAAAGCGTCCGCCTTTCGAAACTCGCCATCTCCTTTTCACCATCCGATTCCGCCCGGCAAGCCGCATACAAACGGATAACGACCCTGAAAGAAAGACTGGACAACGGCGAAAATTTTGCAGAACTCGCCAGGCAATTTTCTGATGGTACCAATGCCGCAGAAGGCGGGGATCTGGGTTTTATCGGTAAAGGAACACTCAGTGAGCTTGTATTTGAAGAAAAAGCCTTTTCCCTTGCCCCGGGCGAAATAAGCGAAATTTTCGAAACCAGACTGGGCTTTCATATCATCAAAGTCGAGGGCCGTAAAGATCAACGTGTCCATGTCCGGCAAATTCTTGCTCAGGTTGCCCCTGCGGAGTCTGAAATCAAAGCCGTTACCTCACGGCTGGATTCAATCCGTGCCGCCTGCAAAACCGAAGAAAATTTCAAAACTGCGGTAAAGAAGTTTTCCACCCATGAGCAAACAAAATCACGGGGCGGCGATTTCGGATGGCACTCCGCCTATTCGCTTCCCGGAAAATTCGACCTGGAGAACGATGATTCTCCAGTTGGACAAATATGCCCTCCTGTTAAAGAAGACGACTCCTATGCTCTATATCGAATAACCGACTTTAAAGAAGAACGGCAATATACGCTTGAAGATGATTGGGATTTAATTGCCGAACAGGCGAAAAATATCGACGCCCAGAAAAAACTTATCGACCTTGTTGAAAAATGGCGAAAAGAAACATTCATTGATATAAGGCTTTAAATTACCGTGGTCTATACAGGATTGGCCCCGATCTATGACAGAGTAATGATTCATGTCAGGTACGAGCAATGGGTCGGCCTCATAACGCGAATAGTTAAAAAGTATCTTTCCCGTACGCCGATCACTGTTTTTGAAATCGGTGGAGGGACAGCTGTTCTCGGCAAAATGCTGATCGATAAAGGGTTTGCCTATACCGGCTCAGATATCAGTACCAGTATGTGTTTTGAAGCAAAAAAAAAGGTCGGCCGTTTTATTGTGGCCGATGGTCGTCTATTGCCGGTGAAATCCGGTTTTGATATGGTGCTGTTCCTCTATGACGGCATCAACTATCTTATGAATCTGGACGATTACACCAGGCTATTTTCTGAAACATGGAACATACTCAAACCCTTCGGACTTTTCCTTTTCGATATTACAACCTTCACAAACTCAATTCATTATTTCAACGATTATTACGACCATGAAGATCTGGGTGAATACTTCTACTCCCGTCACAGCTATTACCAGGAATCGGACCATACGCAGCATAACGATTTTACCATATACCGCCGTCATAATAATTCAACTCCCGATGAGAAAATGAATGAATACCATACCCAGAAGTTATTTCATCCCGAAGAAATTTCGGCGCGCATACCAAAGGACAAATTTGATTTGATTGGTATCTGGGATGGATATGGCTTTAAAAAATATTCGGATACATCGGAAAGAATACACTTTCTTTTAAGGAAGAAACCTGCGGCATGATTCGCTTTGCCCATGTAACAAAAACCTATGACGGTCAATTCACTGCATTGCAAAATGTATCCTTTTTTATTGACAAGGCCGAATTTGTCTTTTTAACCGGCGCCAGTGGTGCCGGCAAAACGACCTTGCTCAAACATATTTACATGGAGGAACGACCCAGCACGGGGCAGGTCTTTGTCTGCGGTTTCGATTCAAAATATGCCCAAAAAAAAGAGCTTCCCTATTTGCGTCGGAAACTCGGTATTGTATTCCAGGATTTTCGTCTTCTCTATGACCGGAATGTATTTGAGAATGTGGCTTTTGCCATCCGGGCTGTGGGCGTATCGGAGCGCAAGGTAAAAAGGAAAGTATTTGAAGTACTGGCGCAAACCGGATTAAGTCATAAAATTTCTTATCTTCCAAGCCAACTCTCCGGTGGTGAACAACAGCGGGTATGCATTGCCCGGGCAATTGCCAACGATCCATGGGTCCTTCTGGCTGATGAGCCGACCGGCAATCTGGACCTCGAAGTTTCTCAGGAAATTATGGATCTCCTCCGCAGCATCAACAGCTGGGGTACTACCGTCATGATGGCAACCCATGATCTTCATCTCATCGAATCATGTCATTACCGGCGTATCGAACTTTCCCGGGGAAGTCTTGTCGGGGGCAGTGATACGACCGTTAAACCAAAAGCATGGGATTTGAAAAAGTGATGAATTACCCAAAGTACCATAAATTGAAATAAATGTTTTGAATAATATGTATTTTAACCCAATGTATAACCGGAAAATACAAACAAGGAGCTTTTCTCAAATCATGAAAAATTTTGTTTTCTTTTTATGCATCCTTTTTGTTGTTACCCATGCCCAGAATCCTGCCATGTCACAAATGATTCGGCAATACATTCAACAAGGAGGCAAACCTTCCAAAGCACAGAAAATGCTCCGGGAATACAAAGAAAACAAAGAAAAAAGCGGTAAGGACGCCATCGATGAAATGGCTGAGAAAGACACCCTTGCTGATACCACTTCCAAAAAAAAGACAGGCCAGTTATCTGTATACGAAAGCATGATCAGAGGAATTTCAATCGATCCGGACCAGATTTTAGATTCCCTCCATATTTTCGGCCACGATGTCTTTAAGAAATCCAGACGCTCGAGTTTTAGTTCAGATGATTTCATTTCGGTGCCTGCATCATATCCGGTAAGTGTTGGTGATGAAGTAATCATTAAGCTGTGGGGTCGAATTAATGAAGAACATAAAGTTGTAGTCGACCGGGACGGTAGAATCAACATACCCCACATGGGACCGGTTTCCGTTGCAGGCCTTCCTTTCAGTGCAATGCAAAAAAACATCATTGACCGTGTGCAAAGTATTGAAGGCGTTCAGGCATCGGTAACCATGGGAGAACTTCGCTCGATCCAGATTTTTTGTATGGGTGAAGTCGAATCCCCCGGAATGTATACGGTTGGGGCACTTACCAATGTCACCAGTGCGCTCTTTGCCGCCGGCGGTCCCACGAAGAACGGATCTTTACGTCATATCGAACTGAAAAGGAACGGGAAGAGAATTAAAAAACTCGATTTTTATAATTTTCTCCTTTCGGGAAATAATTACACAAATCTACGACTCAAATCGGGCGACGTCGTGTTTGTTCCTACCGTTAATAAAATGGCCGCCATTGCCGGCAATGTCCGTCAAAGCGCACTATACGAGATAAACGATAATACGTCCCTGAAAGATTTTATCGGTCTTGCAGGCGGTATGACTCCTGCAGCCTGGACCAACAAAATTCAGGTCGAGCGATACTCCGATAATCAGTACCAGATCGTCCTCGACCTTCATACCGAATCCGGATCTGCGCTCCCCGAGTTCGCCATTCAGGATGGTGATATTGTCAAGATTTTTCCGATTGTCGTTAAGGACCACAATGTCGTTTACCTCGCGGGCAATGTTAGCCGTCCCGGAAAATATGAACTTACCGAGGGTATGAAAATAAACAGCATTCTCGGTTCCTACGATCTTTTGCTCAGTGGCACCTATTTTGAGTATGCTGTTATTAAAAGATTCGAACCCCCGACATTTCAGGAATCGATTATACCCTTCAATCTTAGCCGTGTTTTAGAAGATACGACGGTGACTGACAACATTTTTCTGAAACCAAAAGATGAAATTTATGTGTTTCATCGGGATTTCTTTGAACCGGACCGCAAAGTTGCGATCGGTGGTGCGGTTACCAATCCGGATGATTATTTACTTCTGGAAAACATGACGGTGCGGGACCTTATTATTCAGGCCGGCGGCTTATCCGAAGATGCCAGCCCGGAGCGCGGTGAACTCTACCGGCGCACCTTTGACCAGGCCAATGTGACTACTCAAAAAATCGAGTTTTGTGTCCAATGTGCTCTCGATGATGATCCCGAGCATAATTTTGAATTAAATAAACTCGACCGTGTTTTTATCAGAAGCAAAAGAGGGTGGGAAGAAGAAAAGAAAGTAACCCTGGCAGGAGAATTTATCTATCCCGGTACTTATGTTCTGCTGGAAGGAGAAACACTGGGTCAACTGATCAGGCGTGCCGGTGGTTTTTCACGGAACGCCTATTTAACTGCGGCTGTTTTCACCCGTGAAAGCGTTCGGGAGAGAGAAAAGGAGAAGACCGATGAATATGCCCGGATGCTGGAAATGGACATTATGAAATTCACCGGCGAAATGGCGTCAAAGGAGAAGGGGGCTGAAGCCCAGGCGCTTTTACAGCAGCAGCTTGCAAATCTGGAAAAACTGAAAGCGGTGAAACCGCTGGGAAGGGTCGTTATAAACCTGACAAATCCAGCGGGATATGAACATTTTATGCTCGAGGGTAGCGACAGTCTTTACATACCTAAAGATATCAGCACGGTTTCGGTTATCGGTGAAGTTTATAATCCGTCAACATTCAAACTCGACAACAAGCTCCACACTACCAGGTATTATATCCAGCTTGCCGGGGGATACAAGGAGCATGCCGACAAACGAAACACCTATGTTATTAAAGCAAACGGGACAGTACTCACCCAAAAAATGACTAATGTGAACCGGTACGAACTCGAACCCGGCGATGCCGTGGTTGTTCCTCAAAGGATAAAATATGTGAGTGGGTTCAAGGTATTCGGCGAGACTATTTCTACGCTGGTCAATATAACCGCAATCACGACTTCTATTGCAACGCTGATCCTTCTTCTTCGGGGAAGCAACAATTCGGGAGAATAGCAATATAGTCTCTCCCTTAATCCGGCACTGAAGGGCCGGCCACACAAAGAATTGTGTGGCCCTTTTTAATCTTACTCTGAAGGCGGTTCTTCCCCAGAATCCGGCGATTCTGCATCCGGGGATTCGGTATCCGAAACATCTTCGATTTCGGCAGCCTCAACAGCTTCAACCGGTTCCTCATTCTCGTCGCCATTCGTTTCTTTATCGCACAGGGCCAGACTTACAACAAAATCGCCTTTGCTGAGATTAATCAGGCGGACTCCCTGGGTATTCCGACCGATCACCGATATCTTACCGACATCCATGCGAATGAGAATACCGTTACGGGTAATCAGCATCATGTCGCAATCATCTCTGATGCCTTTTAAAGCGACCACTTTGCCGTTTCGTTCGGTGCATTTGATATTAATAATCCCGGAGCCGCCACGATTGGTTTTACGGTAATCGGAAACACTTGTTCGTTTTCCGTATCCATTTTCGGTAACTGTCAATACAAGATCAGACTCTTCAATGATAATCATGGCGACAACCTTGTCATCACCACGCAAGGAAATTCCCTTCATTCCCCGGGTATTTCGGCCAAGTTCACGGGTGGCGCTTTCGTGGAATCGGACCGCCTGTCCGTTTCTGGTACCGAGAATAACGTCATTGTTTCCGTTGGTCAGTTTACATTCAATGAGTTTATCCTGGGGATCGAGTTTAATTGCATTGATACCATCTCTGCGAATGTTCGAATATGCTTTGAGAGGCTGCTTATTGACAACACCTTTTTCGGTGGCCATAAGCAGGTAGGAGGTTTCGTCGAACTCCTTTGTCGGGACCAGGGCGGCAATTTTTTCTTCAGGTCGAAGCTGGATAAGATTCACAATCGGCCTGCCGCGGCCATACCGCGGAGCCTCAGGAATCCGGAACACCTTCAACCAGTAACACCGTCCCATTGTTGTAAAGAACAGAATATAGGTATGGTTTGATGCAATAAAGAGGTTTTCAATATAATCGTCCTCCTTGGATTCCATACCCTTAATGCCGCGGCCACCGCGTGCCTGTGCACGGTAGGTCGAAACCGGACACCGTTTGATGTAACCGGAATGAGACATGGTGATCACCATAAAGTCGTCGGCAATCATATCTTCGATTTCGACCTCACCACCGGCATCGATAATTTCGGTCCGCCGTGGATCGCCGAAACGGTTTTTTATGTCCATAAGCTCATCTTTGATAATCTGCATCTGACGATCTTTACTTTCGAGTATTTCGGTCAACTCACGAATCCTGGCCATAAGCTCGTTATATTCGGCTTCGAGTTTATCCCGCTCCAGAGCAGTAAGCCGGTGAAGACGCATATCCAGAATTGCCTTGGCCTGAATTTCACTGAGTGAAAATCTGTCGATAAGACGTTGTTTTGCTTCCTCGGGTGATGAAGATGTTTTAATAAGCTGTACTATTTCATCAATATTATCGACGGCGATTTTCAGCCCCTCAAGAATATGGGCCCGTTCTTTTGCCTTTCTCAATTCGAAGGTGGTGCGACGAACAACAACATCGACACGGTGAAGAACAAACTGTTCAATGAGTTCTTTCAGAGACAACAGCCGCGGTTTCATGTTCACCAGGGCCAGATTGTTTATCCCGAATGTCACCTGAAGGTTGGTAAACTTAAAAAGCTTATTCAAAACGACCTCGGCATAATTATCTTTTTTAATGCCGATCACAATCCGCAGACCTCTTCTGTCGGATTCATCCCTGAAAAACGAAATTCCTTCAATCGTTTTCTGCCTGACCAGGTCGCCCATTTTCTCCAGAAGCGTTGACTTATTTACCATATAGGGAATTTCGGTAACAATGATCTGTTCTCTGTCTCCGGATGTTTTTTCGATTTCGGTCTGGGCTCGTACCGTAACTTTTCCCTTACCGTTTCTGTAGGCTTCGACAATTCCATCACGCCCGTAAATAACACCGCCGGTGGGAAAATCGGGCCCCGGAATATGTTTCAACAAACCGGGAAGGTCAATTTCAGGATCTTCGATTGTTGCAATTACCGCATCGATGACCTCACTCAGATTATGGGGAGCCATATTGGTGGCCATACCAACCGCAATACCAGTCGCTCCATTAACGAGAAGGAATGGGATTTTTGCCGGAAGTACCGAAGGTTCTTTGGTGCTGTCGTCATAGTTGGGGGCAAAGTCGACGGTCTCTTTCTCGATATCCGCCAGCATTTCTTCAGCAACCCGGGTCATTCTGCATTCGGTGTATCGCATCGCTGCAGGAGGATCGCCGTCAACAGACCCGAAATTGCCCTGTCCGTCAACCATCGGATACCGGAGAGAAAAGTTCTGTGCCATACGGACCAGGGTATCATATACCGCAGCATCACCATGGGGATGATATTTACCGATAACATCCCCTACAACACGAGCACATTTCTTATGCGATTTGTTATGCTGTAATGAGAGGTCTTCCATTCCATACATTACCCTCCGATGAACCGGTTTCAGTCCATCACGAACGTCGGGAAGTGCACGGGCAGTAATCATGCTCATCGAATAATCGAGATATGATTTCTGCATTTCATCTTCAATAAAAACCGGAATCTGTTTTTCGCCGTCAGGCATCGAAAATCTCCTTATAAGATATTAAAATTCTTTTCCAGTACAGCAAGGGTATTGAGCCCCCCTTGCGAAGTAGCATCAAAATCGAGCGGGGTTATGGCGATATAGTTATTCATTACCGCCCTGGAATCATAATCGTCCGACAACTCGACATTTCTTTTTTCTCCATAAATATAAAAAGCATCTTTTCCCTCTTTATCACAAACCCGTCGGTACCGGTCGTCAAAGAAAGCCATGCTCTGCCGGGTTATTTTGACGCCCCGGCATTCACTGAGAGGACATTCGGGAAAATTGACATTAAAAAATATCCGATTTTTCTCCTTTGCAAGAATTTCGCTGTAGTGCTCTAAAATGAATTCGAGGATTTCCACCGCTTTTTTCGAATAATCGTCGACATGTTCTTTTCCCTTTTCCCCGGTGGAAAAGGCAAAGCTTGGTATCTGCCAGAATGCGCCTTCCCGCGCAGCCGCAACCGTACCGGAGTAAAAACCGGATGTTCCCGAGTTTTCTCCGATATTCATACCCGAAACAACGATATCCGGCTTGCCGCCAAGCAGATGACTGACCGCAAATTTGACGCAGTCGGACGGCGTACCACGAATAGCATACCCAGAGAGCCCGCCATTATTCGATTGTATTTTGGAATAATAGAGCGGCGAAGAAAAGGTAAATGCATGGCTGACACCGCTCTGCTCACTGGCAGGTGCGGCAATGGTAACCGAAAATGTATCTTTCAACGCCCCATAGAGACTGGTGATTCCGACCGTGCCGAAACCGTCATCATTGGTTAAAAGCATCCTGAAAGGCTTTTTTCTGGTTTTATTCATAGAGTACTATATATCCAGATTTTGAACTTTTTCCGCATTCTGTTCAATGAATCGACGTCGAGGCTCAACTTCTTCTCCCATAAGCATGGTAAAAATCCTGTCCGCCTCGACCGAATCTTCGAGTTTTACTTTCAGCAGTCTTCTTGTCTCAGGATTCATCGTCGTTTCCGCCAGCTGGTCGGGATTCATTTCACCAAGTCCCTTGTACCGTTGGAGTGAAAGGTTTTTTCTCTCTTTCCACTCTTCGACGACCTTTTGTTTACCTTCATCGGTAAAAACATACCGTTCTTCCTTGCCGGATTTAATCTTATACAGCGGCGGTTGAGCAATGTAGACAAAGCCTTTCTCGATAAGATCCGGCATGTGACGGAAGAAAAAGGTCAACAGCAACGTTCGTATATGTGAGCCGTCAACATCGGCGTCAGTCATAATGATAATTTTATGATATCTGAGTTTATCGATGTTGAATCCGTCCTCTTCTCCATTCTCACTCTGGCCAAAACCGGTTCCCAGGGCCTGCACAAGCGCCTGAATTTCATCGTGAGAGATCACCTTATCGATTCGTGCTTTTTCCACATTCAGTATTTTACCTTTTAAAGGAAGAATTGCCTGAAAGGTCCGGTCCCGTCCCATTTTGGCACTTCCTCCGGCGCTGTCTCCCTCAACGACAAAAATTTCACAATTCCCGGGGTTTCTCTCCTGACAATCGGCAAGTTTGCCCGGTAATCCACCACCGTCCATTACGGTTTTGCGCCTGGCCAGCTGACGGGCTTTCCGGGCGGCGTCACGGGCGATGGCCGAGTTGATACATTTTTCGGTTATCTTCTTGGCTACCGGCGGGTTCTCTTCCAGAAAAGTCGCGAATATATTGTTGACCGCCGATTCCACAATGCCCATTATATCGGAATTGCCCAGACGGTGCTTTGTCTGACCTTCAAACTGAGGATCCGGAAGCTTGACACTGATTACCGCAGTCAGGCCTTCACGAAGATCTTCTCCCCGCAATTCTATTTTATTGTTTTTTATCAGATTATATTTGCCGATATAGGTATTGATCGTTCGGGTGAGCGCCTTTTTAAAACCCGATAAATGCGTGCCGCCGTCGATCGTGTTGATATTATTGGCAAAGGAAAAAAGGTTTTCGGCATACGAATCGTTATACTGCATGGCGATCTCAATTTCGATTTTCTCGATACCCTTCTGGAAATAGATCGGCTCGTGATGAAGCGGTGTTTTATTTTCATCGAGAAACTGCACAAAGGAGATCAGCCCACCGGGATAACAGAAATCGTGCTTTTTATCCTCAACACGATCATCGTTTATCGTTATACGAACGCCCTTATTGAGAAAAGCAAGCTCACGCAATCTTTTGGAAAGGACATCAAAGCTGTACTCGGTAGTTTCAAATATGGCGGGATCCGGCTTGAAAGTTATTTTTGTCCCGCGCTTATCGGTTTCCCCTGTCACCTTTATGTCCGAAACCGGAACACCGTTTTCGAACCTCATGAAATGGACTTTACCATCAAGACTGACTTCGACTTCCAGATGGATTGAAAGCGCATTTACACAGGACACACCGACACCATGGAGTCCGCCGGACACTTTATAGGAGGAGTTGTCGAACTTTCCACCGGCATGAAGGGTTGTCATAACCAGCTGAAGCGCCGACATCTGGGCCTCGCTGTGATGTCCTACCGGAATACCACGACCATCATCAACAACGGTGACCGAATTGTCCTTATGAATGACAACATCGACTTTCGTTGCATAGCCGGCGAGCGCTTCATCGATTGAATTATCAACGACTTCAAAAACCAGGTGGTGAAGGCCCTGTACGCCGGTGCTGCCGATATACATGGCGGGCCGTTTCCGGACTGCATCGAGCCCCTTCAGTGTCTTGATGTTTTCTGCACTGTATTCAAAATTGCTCATAAATGGTAACCTCTGAACGGGTTAATAAAATATTATTTCCTTTATTGAGGAGCATCCGGACTTTTCTTCGATTTTGTCCAGGATCTCCTTTTTTAAATAGCTAATTTCCTGCCTCCAGGCTGCAGAGGGGACACGGACATACAAGACACCATCCTCAGCCCTTGTGCATTGGGTATTCTCTGCAATCTTTTCTCCTACGATCTCGGGCCACATGCGCACAACGTCATACTCTCTGCATGCGGTTAGATAGCCTTGTTCGGATAAAAACGAATTCAGGATTTGCGTTATTGACTCCGGCTTACTTTTTCTCATCATCCGGCACACACCTTCCCATCCGATATTGTGAAGGGATGAATCGGTTTTGAAAAGGGAACCCGCGATGTTGATGCTGTTGCAAAGAGCTGTCCACCGGATTCGATAAGCGGATAGAAATGCTTAAGCCGCTGATCATCGAGTTCCGAAAAGACATCATCCACAAGCAGAATCATCGAATCACCCGAATTCTCTTTAAGGCTGTAGTATGAGCAAAGGCGGAGTGCAAGGGAAAGTGATCGACATTGTCCCAGAGAGCCGAAGTTTCTGGCCGGACGACCGTCAATCGTTATCCGCACATCATCTCTGTGTGGCCCGATTGATGAGTATCCAAGATTGCAATCCTGTTTTCGAGTATTTTTCAGTGCCTCTAAAAATAAATATTTCCACTCTTTTTTACTATTAAATTCACTTGAAAAAGAAGGTTGAAACTTAATTGTTCCTGTCTCTTTATTCCGGCTGATTTGCCGGTAGAATTCGGTGAATTGCGATTCGACCTTTCTGATTATTTCATTCCGTTTTTCGGCGAGTTCGGCCCCATGGAAGGCCATCTTTTCTTCATATGCGTCAAGCTGCATGTCGCAGATTTTCATTCCAAGAAGCTTATTCCGGTTCAGCAGGCTTTTTCGATAGTGAACACAATGCCCGAGATAGCCGGGCACAAGCTGGCTGATTAAGATATCGACAAATCGCCGACGTTCATGGGGTGGACCGTAGATTAAATTAAGATCGTCGGGACCAAAAGAGACGATTCCGGCAATACCGAACCACTCAGAAAATGATGAGACCTTCTTATCGTTAATTTTCATGCTTGATTTTCTGTCCCGCCCGAACCCCATCGACGCAATGGTTTCATTGCCCGATTCGGCATTCTTGAATCCTGCCTCGATGAAATAGCATGATGCCGATGAATTGATCATATTGCGGCGGGAAGCAGCCCTTTGAGAACGGCCGGTGCATACAACATGCATGGCTTCAAGCAAATTTGTTTTGCCGGAACCGTTCAGCCCTCTGAAAAGAGCACCGTCCTGAGAAAACTCTAAGCTCTGTTCTTTAAAATTTCTGAAATTATGCAAAGTAAGATGGGATAAGTACACGGAGTTGACCGCTTTTTTATTTATAATATGATATAACAAATATAATATATGCCTCTTATAAAATCAGCCCCTTTCGGCAACTTCTCTCTGCATACAGCACGAGTCGGATTCTCTACTAAAAAATTCGGTAAGCGAAACGGAATATTGCGGGTGCAGAATTGATAAAAAGGGATTAGGGAACTCAAGCGCCAAAATGTACAGCGCTCTACAGCCGAGGAAAATCCGGCCATTCAGGCGTATGCCGGAGAGTAGACCATGCACCGGCAGTATGCCGCACCAGGAGTCAAAAAGGAGGGCCCGATAAGGGCCCCTTGCCTTTTCAAACTGCCATACGGTTTACCGGCCGGCGCATTCTAAAAAGGTATTATGCGGCAACTTTGGTAAGATTTTCAACCAGCTCTTCGGGTTTGACCGGCTTTTCATAAACACCTTTTACATTTGGAAACTTCTCGTCAGGAGCATAGCTGCTGAGAAGAAAATTGCCTTTATGAATCCCCGTGATCAGCATAACCGGAATATTTGCAGTTTCAGCTCCGTCACGAAGCTTCTTTACCGTATCGAGTCCGGCACTGCAGTCTTCCATCATGACATCGAGCAGGATTACATCGGGTTTCTGAGCAACAGCTTCTTCATACCCTACCCGACCGTCTTCAGCAGTCACAACCGTGTAACCGTTGGCGGCAAGCAGGTCCTTCACCGATGCTCTGTATTCAGCATCATCATCAATAACCAAAGCTTTTTTATTCATGACAACCTCCTTTTGTGTGTTGGTGTGTGGGTGTATCGTTGTTAAGTAATGTAGCCACAAGCTCCAAAAGCTTTTTTGGGGCAACCGGCTTTTCGACAATTTTATTTACCGGAAGAAATTTGTCATCAGCTTCAAAACGAAAGGGGAGGTTCATTTCACGGCAGATCCCGGTCACCAGCACAACAGGGACCGCATTTAAACTGCAATGCTTTTTCAACTCTCTACTCACCTCGAACCCTTCGGTGTTATAATCCATCATCACATCAAGCATAACCAGATCCGGCTTTTCTTTTTTAGCCAGCGCCATTCCGTCGGTGCCATTATGGGCGCTCAGAATCCTGTAGCCTTCAGCTTCAAGAAGGTCTATAACACTATGAACAAACGCAACATCATCATCTACGAGTAATATTGTTTTATTTACATCTTTCATTTATACCTCCAGATAACATGTATCATTCATCAAGCAATTTTTCAACTTCACCAATGAGTTTTGACGGTTCGATCGGTTTTTCGAGTATCCTTTCGACAGGGAGCCATTGTACATCCGGTTTTAATAATGAGGGCAGTCTTTTTTCGGACACAATTCCGCTTACCAGTAATACCTTTGTCGATTTCAACTCGGGTTTAGTACGTATCTTACGGGCAATATCAAAACCTTCAGTCTCATAGGTCATCATAACATCAAGAATAATTAAATCGGGGCGCTCATTAACCGCCAGCGCCAGACCGTCACTACCGTTGAATGCCGAGAATACCTCGTAATCAAATGCTTCCAGAAGTTCGGCCACTGAAGCAATGAAGTCTTCATCATCATCGATAAGAACTATCTTCTTCTTCGGCTCCATTACCTGCCTCCTTTGAACCCGTATTCTCCGAGGATTTCTTCCAGTTCATCCGGTTGTACATTGCCATATACCCGCTCATCGATAATCATCACCGGAGCAAGTGCGCACATTCCTACGCAGCGGGCGGATTCGATGGAGAATAAGTCATCCTTGCTGGTTTCACCCTCCTTGATTCCGATTAAATCCACAAGCTTCTTCACTATTTTTCCCGCACCTTTCACATGGCATGCCGTCCCCAGACAGATGGAAATCGTATGCTTCCCTTTCGGCTTCAGGGTAAAATAGTGATAGAACGTGGCAACACCCATTACTTCCGACAGGGTAACACCAAGCAAGGAGGCGACTGTTGCCATCTGATCTTCACGCAGATATCCCTCTTCCTCCTGCAATTGATGGAGTATCGGTATGAGATAACTTCTTGGCCGGAGTTCGTTACAGCATTGACGAACGAATTCCTCAACCTTCCGCGGCAGCGCCGCACGTGTTACGCTGTCATTTTTTGTTTTACAGTTCTCCATGTCTTATTCTCCTTTTCAAAAGGCCCAACATCCTTTTGTACAGCATTGAATTTGCATATATCATAACAACTACCGCATTTTACGCAGATTTCATTGATTATCTCATGGGGCATCTTTTTCGCTCCGACAATACACTTCACAGGACAGACACGGGCACAGGCGGTACATCCGACACATTTCTCCCTATCGATGATATAGGAAGTTAAGCTTTTACATACTCCTGCCGAGCACCTCTTATTAACGATGTGTTCTTCGTACTCATGGCGAAAATGGCTGAGTGTGCTGAGTACAGGATTAGGCGCACCTTTACCCAGTCCACAGAGCGAAGCGTTTGCCGTCACCTTTGCGATCTCTTCAAGCTTATCAAGATCGCTCATAGTGGCCTTTCCTTTTGTAATCGAATCCAGAATTTCCAGCATGATAGTAGTCCCGGCTCGACAGGGGGTACACTGTCCGCACGACTCTTCAGCCATAAACTCGAGAAAAAACCGGGCGACATCCACCATGCAGGTGCTCTCATCCATAACGATCATCCCCCCGCTGCCCATCATTGCCCCGGCCTGTTTGAGTGAATCGTAATCGACCGGTGTTTCGAGAAAGGATTCAGGAAGACACCCACCTGCCGGACCGCCGATCTGAACCGCTTTGAATTTTTTGTTTTCCGGTATTCCGCCACCAACCGTGTAGATTACTTCATGAAGCGTTGTGCCCATCGGCACCTCGATAAGCCCGGTATGCCGGACCGCACCGGCCAGGGCAAAAACCTTTGTTCCCTTACTTTGCGGCGTCCCAATCGAATTAAACCAGCTCTCACCATCCAGAAGTGCAACTGGAACATTGGCAAATGTCTCAACATTATTTATCACCGTCGGCTTATTCCACAATCCTCTATCGGTGGGGAAAGGCGGCCGCGGCTTGGGTTCTCCACGATATCCTTCAATCGACTTTATAAGCGCCGTCTCTTCCCCGCACACGAATGCTCCCGCACCGAGACGGACTTCAACATCAAAATCCCATCCGGTGCCGAAAATGTTTTTACCCAGAAAACCATACTCTCGGGCACTCTTAATCGCCATTTCAAGTCGTTTGATCGCCAGGGGATATTCAACCCTGGTGTAAATAAACCCTTTTGTCGCTCCAATTGCATACCCGGCAATTATCATCCCCTCAATAATCGTGTGAGGATCGCCTTCTATTGTGCTTCGATCCATAAAGGCCCCGGGATCCCCTTCATCGGCATTACATATCAGAAACTTTTCATCCGCATCCTGCTTTGCGGCAAAGGACCACTTCTGGGCGGTTAAAAACCCGCCGCCGCCACGACCCTTCAGACCAGCCGATTTAACCTTTTCTATGATCATTTCCGGATCTTCGGATGCCAGAGCCTGCGCCGCGGCTTCATATCCGTTTACCGACAGATATTCATCAATCGCCTCAGGATCAATAACACCGCAATTCCGAAGAGTCATTCGAAGCTGCTTTCCGAAAAAGTGAATGTTTCCGAAAAAGGGTATAAACC
This sequence comes from Chitinivibrionales bacterium, assembly GCA_014728215.1. Taxonomy (NCBI): domain Bacteria; kingdom Pseudomonadati; phylum Fibrobacterota; class Chitinivibrionia; order Chitinivibrionales; species Chitinivibrionales bacterium. The sequence continues at coordinate 71,243 of WJLZ01000133.1, read as the reverse complement.
GATTCGAAATCTTATCCATCGACATTGCATAGTCGGCCACAATTTTTTCATTTTTCAAGTGCTCTTCCACAATACGATCAATCATCTCTTTGGTCAAGCCACTGTATATTACATTATCAGGATAAACATGCATAACCGGTCCGGCGTCGCATTTACCACGACAATCCATCCTGGTTACCATTAATTCTTCACTCAAATTCGCCGCTTCAATACGAGCCGCGCAGTAGGTGAACAGTGTGTCGGCACGTTCATTACCGCATGCCTTCCCCGTGCAAAGGCCAATGATTCGGCGCGTCGAACTGAATCCATCAACATGCTGCATCGTATACTTTACTATCGGTTTGTCAGCGAGTATATGGTCCTTAAAGATTTCCTCTGCCATTTGAGGAGTACAATGAACATATTTTACCGGCACGATTCCTTTTCGTATAACAGTAACGACAGGTTCCATATCGCATCTTCCGGTACACCCCACCTGACCCATTGTTACATTTGCTTCCGGGTTATTCTGTACCAGTTCCCGAAATTTACCGTAAACCTCCCGGGCTCCGGCAGCATTTTCGCAGGTTGCCGAACCAACGGTTATCCTGTATTCAGTATTGAACTTCGCTTCAAACACCCGCCAGACAGCTTCGGTTCTTAAGTTTTTAACAATTTTCAAGGGTTCTTTGTTCATGTCTTTTCAACCTTTCTTTGCTTGCAGGCAAAGTAAAAACAAATTCAGTCCATTTGCCCTCTTCGGAATTAACAGAGATAGTCCCTCCGTGGCTCTTAACTATATGCTGTGTTATAAAGAGACCAAGTCCGGTTCCCTTTTTCTTCATCCCCATACCATTGACACGTACAAATTTATCAAATATCGTATTACGATACTCTTCAGGAATACCATCACCGGTATTACGAACCCTGAATTCTATCACTGCATCGCTGATCTGAGAATCGATCGTTACGCATCCGTCTTTATTGCCGTATTTTATCGCATTGCTGATAAGATTTTCAAATACTTCATGAGTCATATTGTAGTCCGCATGAACCGTACATTCATCGGGAATATTGTTTTGAATTGTTACACTCTTCTCTTCGGCAGCCAATTTCATCAATTCTATCAGCGACCCCACGATTTCATCATTAATCCGCACGTCGGCGAGCACAGGATTCAACTCATTATTTTCTATTCTCGACAAGTTAAGATAATGCCGTACCATTTCGGTAATTCGCTTTGTGTTAAGGTCTATATTTTTTACCGCCCGTTTCTGTTTTTCATTAAGCTCTCCGAATTTATCCTCTCCGAGCATAAATGTGTAATTCATAATGGAACCCAACGGTGTTTTCAGCTCATGGGAAATAAAGCCGAGTGTTTCCATGTAACTTTTATTAACCGCAACCAGCGATGTATTGGCCTCTTTGAGTTTGCGTTCCCTCTCTACAAGCTTATCTGCCATATTGTTAAAAGCATCGATAAGCGTACGAGTCTCGGTAGAACATTTTTTAAATTCAACGCGTCCCGGATGTTGACCTTCACGCATTGTATGCGACGCCTCGGCCAGTGCATGAATTGGTTTAGCGACCCGGGCAGCGAGAAAATAGGCTGCAATAAGTGTCACCAGAAGGCCGGCAAAAGAAAGGAGTGCATAACGGCCAATCATCATGCGGACAATATCAACAAACGGCTGTTCCAGTATACCAACGTACAACATGCCGACAATCCTGTTGTTGACCGTATATATCGGATCATAGGCAGTCAAATACCAATCCTTTACAACAAACGCCCTGCCGAGCCATGGCTCACCATTGTCAAGAACGCTTTCAGCCACCTCTTTCGAAACACGCGTTCCCAATGCCCGGTTTCCATTATCCTTTCGAACAGTTGTCGTTATCCTGCAGTCATTGAGAAATATGGTCACCGAACCGGTCGATGTGCCTTTGTATTTTTCATTGCGATAAATGGTTTCATGAATTTTATCCACAATTTTCTTGTTACGGTTCATCATGACGCCTCCATACACGGCCGCCACAACATTGTTATTGTAAACAACCGGCACAGCGCTCATAAGAACCATTCCCCTGGATTCGTTATTCTTCCGGCTTCCGCGGGCAAATGGTGTTTCCTCAAACTCCAGAAATGCTCTCCTGGAAAGATCCCCATACTCCCGATCCAGTGTCTGTGGATCAAACAGCGTAACCCCGGCAACGCCTTGCCCCTTTAATGCCTTCTGTATCAAAGCATCGGCCGGAAAATAATCTCCAACTTTATAGGGAGGCGCACTTCTAAGTACAACCCTTCCATTCGGCGTAAGGATACTTAGAAAATCCAAATTAAATCTCGTGCGTATCCCCTCAAGGTGCCGTCGTAATTCACCATCATCAAATTGACCATCGCTGCACTGTTCTCTGAAACCACTGTTGTCGACAATTAGCTTCAATACCGTTTCAATAGTATTCATTTCGCCATTTAAAACACTCCAGGCTGCATTTAAGTCCGACCGCACCTGATTTTCGGCGCGCTGAATTACCTGCTTTCTGATAACCTGCACTCCAATAAAGGCATACAGGAGACCAAAAATCAAAGCCAGAAAACCGAAAAACTTAAATAAACGAGTACGAAGCATCTGCTACCACCATCCTATCCTTTGTGACCATTCGTTATGTGCAGAATTACTTTCTCCAGTTCCATTGCAAGATTAATGTGATTTTCATAACAATCAGCGGGCAATACCAGCCTGAACGGAACAAAATTCAAAAACCCCTTAACACCAGCTATTACCAGAATATCCACCGTCCGTTGAACAACGTCACCCGGAATAGTCAAAACAGCTATTTTTATTTTATTTGTCGACACAAATTCCGCAAGTTTTTCTGCAGGAAACACCGGCACATCAGCATCAGGATCGATTTTCGACTCATCCGTATCGAATGCCGCAACAAACCTGATATTTTCATCAATGAACCCCCGGTAATTACATAAAGCTTTACCGAGCTTTCCAAACCCTACAATTACCGCACCGGTTTCTGTCCCTTTGTTTAAAAGTCTGTTTATCTCACCAAGGAGATCATCAATTATATAGCCGCCCTTTTTGTTTCCCGATGTCGTGAGTTGCGTAAAATCTTTTCGCACCAATGATGCTGAAATTCCGAGTGTATCGGCAAGATTCGAGGAAAACACCTTACTGAAACCCAGACCTTTCAGCTTTTTCAATATGTTTTTATATTCAAGCAGCCGAATGCTGGATGATTCATGATTTGCCATTATCTCGCCTCCATTTGCACAGAGTCATTCCTGTTTTTTTTGTTTTGAATTCCTGTTTTATGATATAAATATAACATAAATTGTTATGAAAGTCAACCTTTATGTTACCTTTTTATCATAATAATCAATGGCGGCTGTCTTAAGCCTCGAAATATCAACACATTACTAAAATGCACCAATTCCGTGCAAAGAGAGATCAACCATAGCTGATAAAGGGTTTTCGGTGAAAGAAAAGCGGGTGAAGAAAAGGAGCTTTTAATATACAATCATTGGAACAAAGAGAGTATTGAAACCGGTTCCGGCTCCTCTGCCAGAACGAGTAAAACAGGTGAAGCATTTTCTCCGCTGAATTGAAGTGACAGGGTATCGGCAAGAAACGTACGGTTATTCACGATAATTTTATTGTCTTCGATCTCTGAAATCGATTCAATTTTTCCCAGTTTTTCGCCGCCGATGATTTCATCTTCCCATTTCAACAGCACGAAGGAATTACTGGATGGTACAAGCATCGAGAGAAACCCCTGATCGACAATCAACCCGCCGGCGACATAAAAAGGAAGTTCAGCAATGGAAAAGCGGGTTTTAGCCTGAAGGGTTAAGGCTTCCTCACCTAAAATATTATCCATTATAAAGGCAGGGTCACTTTCTAAAAGAGTGATTTTTTCGGCAATTGAATTTCCTGCACTTGCCGGAAAATGTCCTGATGATATCAACACAAATAAAGAATCGGTGATTTCGAGGATCTCGAGTCCCATGGGCCGGATAAACTGCTCTGCTCTTTCAACGACTTCGGCGGCCGAGGGGTCATTTTCGACAAGAAGCCTCATTGCAAATTCCCGGTCCGATCCGGTTACTTCTGCAAAGGCGGTTAATTTATCTGCAAGTGATTCTTTTTGCTGCTCGAGCTGCTGCCTGACACACTGCCGCAGCGAACTTATTTGACGGCGGGCGATTATTGCATTTATTTCACCGGGAAGTTTCATCCATATTAAAGCAAGCAATATGGCTGCAGTAAGGATTACGGCTAAACCATGTGTCAGAACTTTCATTGAGGCTCCTTCTTGTTATTTCGCTTCCTGATAATTTAGATATAGTAAGAAAATAGAGAATTCCCTGCTTAAATGTGAAGTGGGGAAAGAAAAATAATTTGATTGCAGGAACATGAAGCGTACCGGTATACAATGATTCATTCACCCGCTGCAGGAGCAGTTATTACCAGGGATGAATAAAAAAAGGCGGATTACTCCGCCTTTTTAAAAATGAAACCCAGATAATTTTAATTATCGGGCGTAACTAATTTTACCATCGGTTGCAATACCCTGGGTGATGACAACGCGGTTATCTGCGGTGATTTGTTTCCGGAGAATAACGCTGTTTGACGGTGCCTGAAGAGCGCCGTCGATAACCTTGAGCATCCGGCCGCCTGGTGTGAAATACTGAGTTTTGACTATGTTTGACGACCTTGGGTTCCACCGATTGATCGGCACCTGGACATCAATCCATCCGGGGCAGTAGGCATGATCGGCTGCACCGGCGGTTGCTTCATCAAACACAGGTTGTCCTTCGCCTTCCAGAAAATCATCGAGATTCATGCCAAAGGCGATATCGCCCCAGGCATCTACCGATTCTTCAGCACCGGAAATCGGATTGGCTTCCTTGTGGAAAGGGTCACCGGGCAGACGCCAGCGAAGAGCGGTAAATGAATTGGGCTCTGCAGCATCGAGGTCATTATAACCGAATGTCATTGCTAATTCGGATCCTGCGCTTTGCGGAGCAACACCAGGTGAAGCACCCCAGACATCCCACGGAACAAACCATTCCTGACGGCGAACACTCGTGACTCCGCCCTCTGCATCAAGGATATCAACCCTAATGCCATACAAGGCCTCTGCATCATCGATACGGACTGTTTGATATGACACAAAGTTTTCAGGATTCGAAAGCCATGGTTCACCAGCCACATGAATGTTAAAAAGATTATAGCGGAAATTCTCAACCGGTTCGCTTCCGCCAAAACGGATCTGGAACTGAGCGAAGGATTCGGTCAACTGGCTCATCGAAAGATCGATAAAGAGTGGGGCAGCACTACCAATACTTCCATACAGCTCGGTTGAAGAATGCTGATCGATAAACAGCTCACATGCATCATTGCCATAGGCTTCGGGATAAATCAAGCCCTGCCAGTCATCATCGGTAACCTGAAAAAGAAAATAGACACCTCTGTCACCATAGGCTGCCATAAGATCCATACCGCAGTCATTTCCGGTGCCGTCGGGAAGTGTTCCATAGGCCCAGTTGTTTTCATCGAGGGTAGCCCTGTCGAGTGACGCTGAAATATCCCAGCAATACCAGAAACAGGATTTCTGATTGTTGTCGTCGACCTGGAATAGTGCTTCTTCGGCGGACGAAAGATGGTAGGCGGTAAGCTTGAGAGACTGATCAGGAGCGCGCTCGAATTGCGCCACTGATAAGGAAGTAACAAAAAGACATAACATCAAAACTGTAAAACGTTTCATAATAGGTAGCTCCTTTCAAAAAAATTCAATTAGCCGTCACAATACACCCCAATTGCATCATTGAGTAATATTCAGCCTTTGCGCAAACCTCCTTTCGTTGTACTTGCGATCACATTAAACTCGTCTTTTTGTTGTTTTCGGGTATAAAAATTAAAATAATTTATAAAACAGGGATGTACTAATAAATCTACAATAATAATTGAACCCATATTTTCTTTCATTTATCTAATTTGGGACCGAGGAGGATATCCCCCCACGAATCCACAGATGTTGTATCGCTGGTAGCCGGGTTAACATCGGTGGAATACGGATCGGTGCGGTTCCTCCACCTAAGAGCCGTGTGATTTCCCGCACCTGAATCCATATCGTTGTACCCAAAGGCACAAGCAAACCTGCTGCCTGCGGTTTTTCGAGCAATCCCGGGTGTTCCTCCCCATACATCCCATGGAACCAGCCATTCCTGACGGCGAACGGAAGGTGTATCGATGGGAGAGAATATTATTTCAATCTTGATGCCCCATTGGGCTGCAATACTGTCGAGGGTCAGTCCTCTGTTGAACTCCACAAATCCGGAGGGATCGGTTAACCCCGAATCATATGCCATCGCCTGATCAAACCAGTTTATGCTGGCGTTATTGCTCGGCTCGGAAGCTCCGAATCGGACCTGTACCTGCATATAACTCTGCGTCAGCTGACTGTAATCAACGTTAACAAAGTAGGGGGTTCCCTGCGTATAAAGTTCCTCTGCCGACCGTCTGTCCACCATGAGTTCTACAGCATCGTTACCGTATATTTTTTCCGCCAGAGAATCGACCCATTCATCATCATTGACCTCAAAGAAGAAATAGACGCCGCTGTCTCCATAGGCCGATTTCAATGCCATACCGCAGTCATCGGAACTTGACGGTTCTTCGCTGTAATCCGCATAATCGAAGGCATTGAGGTGGACAATATCAAGATAGGCCGTATCCCAGGCCGACCAGAAGGATGATATTTTATTATCCGATACATTAAATGCAGCTTCATCCGATGAAGAAATCTCATAAGAAGTCAGCGTATATTGTAGATCGGGTTTCCGTTCGAATTTGTACCCCTGTGAAGAAGGTGTTGTTGCCGATTCATACTCGCTGCGTGAAGACACGCCCGCATCATTTGCAGCAGCGACTTTATAGTAACAAGTGGTTCCTTCAGCCAAACCGGAATCGAGATAATGTGTTCTCAGGGTAGAATCAAGCAGGTCGTAGAGGCCAGTTTCAGGAGACATTCTGTAAATGTAATACAGATGAACGTAAGGAAGGCTGTCCCAGACAAGTTTTATCGATGTATATGAATAAACCGTAGCCTTCAACCCTTTCGGCTTTTCAGGTGCAGGCAGATGACTGATTTGCGGCGAACCTGAAAGGGATCCTACAGACCCAAGAATCGTCCGTTCTCCTTTCCTTACCGGTACCGACTCATGCTCAGCCTCGACGGCGCCGCTTATTGTTGTCACATAGAATGTATAATCGCTCTGCGGCACATGAACAAATGAAAAGGAGCCCGCAGGTTCTACTTCTGTGATACGTTCAATTTCGGGAATGTACACATAAAGCTTTTGTTCCCGATTAAGAAGAGCCGAATCTACCGTTCCCGATATCGAGCCCAGTGTCTGAACAACACCCGAAACAGAATCCGTATCACGGCCGGCAACCGAAGCATTGAGCAATGCACCGACCGAATCACCGGAAATTATTTCGACATTGTAGTCGCCTTTGGGTATCGGGTTGAAAGTAAAAGAGCCACGGTTATCGGTCCAGGTGGAATCTACTGCACGAATTTCATTGAGAGCGACCTGTTCAACCGGTGAAAAACCTGGATGGAGGAAAACATAGGCATTGGCAACAGGTTTATTGTCAGCAGTACTCACAGAACCTGTCAGTGTACCGGTTTCAGTGCCGGTTTCGGTACCAGCAATCGGTTGCTCCGATGAACAATACAACAGTGCGCATAAACAGGAAAATAATGCCACGTGAAGGGCAAGCAGCATTTTTTTCATTGCTTCCCTCCTTTTTTAATCTTTGTGACCGGTACCAGGAACATGGCAAGCTCATAGATACGGTCTGATTCGTGATGATCTTTATGAATTATTGAAGTAACTTCAGATTTAAACTTCTGCAATTGCCGTTCAATCCTTTTAAGGCCAAGCTCAGAGATACTGATCAATTTTGTGGAAACGTTCTGCATCTGATCGGAATTTGAGAAAAGAGCCCGTTTGGCCGTTTCCAGAGACTGCATCTGATAATGTTTCACCAGATCATCGTTGATATATGGTGGGGTTTGTATAATTTTTTGGGTCGGTTTTAAAAACCCCTTTTCGTCCTGCGCAACCAGTTCGAGATTTTTCAGAAGATTAATTGATTCCCGGACCGTTTTCTCAGTAAGGGGAGGATTTATCTTTTTCCCAAGCTCTCCATAATCGTCCTCGGTACAATTGTAAACATCGAGCATAGCCCTGATAACGCTGTGGCGCCATTCTTTGAAATATTCGTAGACATTGAGATCGAGTATCTGACGGGGTGTTTTATTTAACGAAATTAGCTGCTGAAAATAGAGCTCCCGTTCTCCCGGCTCCATGGCCTGGTTGTATTTAACCAGAACTCTGAAAAACTGAGCCTCATCCTTTTTAAGCTCGAAAACCTTAATAAACCGGTCGATAAAGGTAGACGTGACCGTTTTGCCTTTGATGACATCATTAAAGAAACTTCTGCTCTTTGAGAGTCCAAGAAGTCTGCAGACATTGGAGCGGTTGAAATTCTTATCGAATTTCTGCCGTTCCTGCTGATAATCATCCAGGAACTTACGAAAATCGTTATAGTGAAACACAGTGGGTAAATTTTCGTTTGCCATGTCCATATAATAAATAAACTTAGAACAAAATGCAACGGCCAATGTGTGCATATATTTGAGTACATTTTTTGGAGGACCGAAGATCCAAGGTCGAACATTAAGAGAGACAATCAGGGGACTGAGATGGAATAGTCGCTTAAGGAACTCGAACGAAAGCATATTTTTCAGTTCTTAAGCTCCGCTCCTACCACCGCCATTCCTTTCCAATGGCTCTGTTTTGAGAAATAGATATTATAAATTATATTGAAAAACAAAAAAGGAGGATCCAATGAAAAAGAATATCGCACTCTTTATTCTCTGCGTGAGCACGATATCATCGGTGTTTGGAGAGAATGTTCTGAATTTGAAAATCGGTCCGCTCTGGCCCCGGTATCTTCTTGATACCGACACAAAGACAGCCTGGGACGCCACGGTGGAATACGGAATTGATATCGACGAAAAAGTCGGTTTCGGTGTCGGCGCCGATTTCATATGGAACCGCTCAACGAAAGACAAAGACACGTTAATCGATACCAGCATCTCTGACCAGCAGAAGACTGTCCAGGAGGACATTAAAAGCTTTATGTTTCCTGTTTCCGGGTTTATTTTTGTGGACCCTCTTTCACATATGCTTGTTCATCCCCTGCTTCAATTCAATATCGGCTACATGCCCCACATTTATTCTCAACGGGGCAAAGAGATTGAAAATACAACCCGCTATTACCATGGCTTATATATGCAACTTGCTCTCGACGGTGTTTACGGTTTCAGCGAAAATGCTTCAGTTTTGGCGGGAATCAATTACCAATGGGCCAATACCCGTCGTCGAGACAAAGATGATCGTAACACCATTTATTATCGCAATATGAGCGGTCTCGGCTTTGAAATGGGATTTTCCTTTAACTTTTAGCGCCATGCGAATCGTCCTTCAGCGCGTCCACCAGTCCACCGTCAGTGTCGAGGGGACAATTACCGGCAAAATCGGTAAAGGAATCCTCATTCTTCTCGGCGTCCATGCCACCGACACGGAGACCGAAGCCGAATTCTGTGCAAAAAAATGCGCGGAATTGCGGATTTTCAGTGATGAAGCCGGGAAAATGAACCGCTCAGTGCTCGATATCGACGGCGAAGCACTGGTTGTCTCCCAATTCACCCTCTACGGCGATTGCCGCAAAGGACGGCGCCCCAGCTTTGTTGAAGCAGCGCGCCCTGAAAAGGGAAATGAACTCTACGAATATTTTGTTGCCTGCCTGAAACAACGCGTTCACAAAGTTGAAACCGGTATTTTCGGCGCCATGATGGATGTTGAGATTGTCAACGACGGGCCGGTGACGATGATTGTGGAGAAAATGACGGACGAGGGGAAGAAAAGGGAGATCTGAGACAAAAGCCCCCTCACGAGGTGCTATCGGGAGCGTGACAACGATGTGAGTGGTTGGGGGTGAGGCTGGTCCCGGATACTGGAATCCATTATCGCAGCCTGGTATCCTAATCCATTATTGTTGTATCTTGGCCTTCGACTTTCGACTCCCCTTTACGTATCCTGATATACCCGATTGCGGTTTTCCAGGAAATATCCTGGTCGACAACGGCCCTGCGGACGACATCTTTACATAACGAAACCTCGTTTTCAGAAAGTGTTTCCCGCAGCCGGTCACCCAGAGATCGACGTTTCTCTCCCGACGGTCCCCTGAACCAGAATTCTACTTCCTGAGCGGTAATGCGTTTGGAATGGTGCTGCATTTCCATATAGGTCCGCAGCTCATAACCGGAATCCAGCGTCAGCTCTTTTTCGAGCGTTTCGAGCGTCCAGTTGACCATAGGGTCGTTCGTATCGGTAAAGAGCAGTTGCTCGATCCGGGTAAATTTCTTTTTCAGTGCAGCATATTTTTTGGGAAAAGTTATCAGTTCCGAGAGGCGTTGGCCGAGTGCGGGAATTGTTTCGGCAAGGGCAAGTGTTCCTCCGGAAGCAAGGAGACCGGTAATTGAGCGGAGCAAGCCGGGCTTATCGGCATGCTTTGCAAGGATATTTCTTCCTACAATCGAGGTAAAGGCGATTTCATCGCCGGCTTCATTACGAATGTCATCGATCAGCGATTTTGGGGTCCTTAAAACAATCTGCGGCCGGTTGAGTGTATCGAACTGTGAAGCCATTGTGGAGAGAGTGAAATACTCTTTGTCGGAATGGGCCATCGCCCATACTGCGCCCTCCCGTACCCGCCGCACAGCTTCAAAGGCCAGAAGGCCTGTGCGGGCGTGGAGGTCGAGGACCAAGCTCTCTTTGTTCACGTGTGCAAGCTCCAGCAGGCGGTCTCTGATCTCTGCGAGGGTCGCCTCCGAAGCCGTCCTTTTAATCCAGGCACTTCGACCAGGTTGCGACTCACTCTCTCTGAAAGAATTAAAAGGATCCGACTCATCCTGCTCCACCATGGCCTCGACCCGCGCCTCACGCAACCTGTCAACCCGCTCTTTAATCCCCCCTTCTCTTCCCTGACCGGATGGTTGATAAAAAACCTTCCCCTGCAAAACATCGGGAAGATACTGCTGGGCAGCCCAATGGTCCCTGAATGCATGGGGATAGAGGTATCCCTTTCCATGGCCGAAATCATCACCGTCTCTGGATGCGTCTTTAAGATGATCAGGCACTTCACCGGTCATTTCATTGCCCACCGATTTCAGCGCATCGAAAAAGGCCATCGTCGAATTGCTTTTGGCTGCTGTGGCAAGATAGAGACAGGCCTGAGCAAGATGAAACCGACCTTCAGGAAGCCCCACATAATCGAATGCCTGTGCAGCACTCATGACCACGCTCAGGGCATCGGGATCGGCCAGGCCGATATCTTCGGACGCCAGAATGAGCATTCTGCGAAAAATAAACCGGGGATCTTCACCGGCATACACCATCCGTGCCATCCAGTAGAGGGCGGCATCAGGATCGGAGCCACGGACCGACTTGATAAAGGCCGAGATGGTATCATAATGAGCATCGCCGTCCTTATCATACAACACCGCCTTCTGCTGAATCGACTCTTCAGCAACATCGCGGGTGATACGGACAGCACCTTCGGAGTCGGGTGAAGTGGTTTCCACGGCAAGTTCCAGAGCATTGAGCACTCCCCGGGCATCACCGTTGGCAACACTCACAAGGTGATCCAAAGCATCGTCGTCGATATGAACGTCAAATTCACCAAAGCCCCGCTCTTTATCCTCAAGAGCCATCCGCGCAACCTTCCGGAGGTCATCGGACGTAAGGCTTTTCAACTGGAAAATCCGTGACCGTGACACCAGCGCCTTGTTTACTTCAAAATATGGATTTTCGGTTGTGGCCCCGATCAATATGATTACCCCGTTTTCAACATGGGGCAAAAGCGCATCCTGCTGCGACTTATTGAACCGATGGACTTCATCGACAAAGAGAATTGTCCGTTGGGAATACAAGGACAGCGTTTTCTGGGCGGTATCGATCGCTTCACGAATGTCCTTGACACCCGCAAGCACCGCATTGATGGAAATAAACCTTGCCTTTGTGGTTTTGGCGATAATTCTGGCAAGGGTTGTTTTACCTGTGCCGGGAGGACCGTAAAATATGACACTGGAAAGCTGATCGATGGTTATCGCCCGCCGGAGAAGCCTTCCGGGTCCAATAATATGCTCCTGTCCTGCAAACTCATCCAACGTGCGTGGACGCATCCTGTCGGCTAAAGGGGCGTTTTTTTCCAGAAACTGTTGCTTATTATGTTCGAATACATCCATAAAAGAAAGACCGGACACCACATCTCGTCGATACTATCATTATAAATATACTTAATCGAGCATACCCCGCTCGCCGGGCCCCCTTTTGCGGGTTCCTCTGAAACTCTCTTGACCGCTTCTTTGCCCGAGCCATCGAAACAAGTTATTTTTGTTAGCCGTCAGATTAGAACCCTAGCAGGATAGAGGCGTGAATATTATAATCATAGGTGCAGGGACAGTAGGTTTTTCCCTGGCCGAATATCTCAGTAAGCATCAACACCATATTTCGGTAATCGAGACCGATACCGTCCTCTGTAACGAAATCAATACCAAGCTCGATGTTTTCACGATCAATGCCAAGGGCAGCAGTCCTTCGGCATTAAAAGCCGCTGGAATTCAGGATGCCGATATGATTATCGCTGCCACCCCGAATGTCGAAACCAACCTCCTCGTCTGCAATTTCGCCAAGCAATACGGAGTTCCCGACCGTATCGCCCGAGTTAAATCGGGTGAATATACCAGAGGCGATATTGATATCAGCCTCGAAGAACTGGGAGTAACCCATGTCGTCGAACCCGAAAAAGAGGTTGTCAAGGTCATAATCCAGTACATCGAACTGCCCGGTGTCTCACAAACTGCGAATTTCCAGGCGGACAAGGTCTATTTACGGGGGTATGAAGTTAGGGAAGGGATGCCTCTTGCCCACAAAACACTTGTCGAGATAAACAATATTGTGTCACCGGCACCCATGCTGATCGTGGTTATTGTCCGTAACGGAAAAAGCATTACCCCGTCGGGAGCAGAACGACTGCTCCCCGGCGACAAGATTGTGGCAATCATGCCCAAAGAATCCTTTGCCACCTTTCGTCAAATACTCGGCAAGGGACCGGATAAAGTCAAAAAAGTCATCATTTCGGGTGACACCCTGACGGCGCTCAATCTTGCCGAAGCATGCAAGCCCTATGTTGAGCGGGTGATCCTGGTAGATCCCGATGAACAGCATGCAATCAAAGCGGCATCAAAACTCGAAGGCATTGAAGTGTTTCACGGCGACTGCACCAACACCGAAATGCTTCAGGAAGTACATATCGAGAACGCGCATTTTTTCATTGCTTCGGGTGAAGATACCGAAGACAATGTAATGTCCTGCCTTCTTGCAAAAGCCGAAGGTGCCGGCGAGGTCATTGCGGTCAACAACACCGACCGTCATGAACGGCTCTTTCAATCGCTGGGCCTGGACCACATCATCAATCCGCGCAAAATTACCGCCCAGAAAATAATCTCGAGCATCCTCCGCATGCCGATCAGTGCCCATCTGGGGCTGGAAAAAACCGACATACAGGTTACCCGATTCATTGCAGAAAAGAAGTCAAAAATCATTGGAAAACCCCTGCAGGAGTTTAAGGAGATTTTTCGGCGGTCTATTGTGATCGGCGCGGTGATGCGGGGAGAAAATGTTATTATTCCCCGGGGAGATACGGTAATTCTTCCCGATGATGAAGTGCTTGTTTTATGTCAGACGTCGAGCCTCAAATTCGCGGGAAAACTCTTTAAAACCGGGGTCTCACTGTCGGTATAATCGTATGACTGCTGATTTTATGAATTCATCCGAACCATCCGTTCATTTATCGATAAAGGTGGCCGATTGAACCAACGCTTCATTTTTTATGCGGTTGGCAAACTGCTTCAAGTCCTCTCTCTTGTACTCTTTGTCCCCCTGGCAATAGCTGTTCACGAAGCGCGGCCGATCTCTTTACCCTCAACACTCTTAGATCCCCGCGTGCTGGGTTTTGTCATTGCCGTAATCTCGGCCTTTGTCTGTGGGACCCTGGTGGTCATTACAGGACGCAAGGAACGAAAAAGCGAGGGAATCAAGGAGGGATTTGCCATTGTAACTATCGGGTGGCTTTTATTTACGCTCTTTGGATGTATTCCACTTTTTGTTTTTCTGATCTCAGAAGCCCCCGTGGTCAACATAGAAACCGTCCTGCGGTTAATTACCGATTCCTATTTTGAAATCATGAGCGGATTTACGACCACCGGAGCGACAATTTTAACCGACATCGAAATTTTACCGCGGGGGCTCCTTTTCTGGCGGAGTCTTACCCACTGGCTGGGCGGTATGGGAATCGTGACCCTTGCACTGGCAATTTTTCCGGCCTTTGGTGTTGCTGCCTATCAGATGTTCAGGGGTGAAGTTCCCGGACCGACATCGGAACGTCTTTCGCCCCGTCTCCGTTGGACCGCCACGATTCTCTGGGGTGTCTATGCATTGCTCACCCTGGCCGAAACGCTTTTGCTCTGGCTGGGCGGTATGTCGATTTTCGAGTCCTTCTGCCATTCCTTCGGTACTATGGCAACCGGTGGATTCTCTACCCGAAACACCTCGATCAGCGCCTACAACAGCGCGTATATCGACTGGGTGATAATCATATTCATGTTCTTTGCGGGCATGAATTTTATTCTTCACTACCGGATTATCTTCTCTCAAGATTTCAATGTGCTTTCCAAAAACCGGGAATTCATTTTTTACGTGACCGTCATCATGTCGGTGATTATAATCGGCACGGTGCTGCTGAGAATATGGGGAATCAATTCTCCCGAACATATCGAACGAAGTTATCGGCCTGATCCGCTTTCTCAAATCGAGCTTGTCGACAAAATCGAGACAGAGGAAAACAAGGTCGCCACGATTGGAAAGACTATCCGGTATATGGCATTTCAAGTCATTTCGATCACCACCAC
Source organism: Chitinivibrionales bacterium (assembly GCA_014728215.1). Lineage (NCBI taxonomy): Bacteria > Pseudomonadati > Fibrobacterota > Chitinivibrionia > Chitinivibrionales > Chitinivibrionales bacterium. The sequence continues at coordinate 56,138 of WJLZ01000133.1, read as the reverse complement.
CACCGGGTATACTACCGCCGACTTTGATGTGTGGCCTAATTTCCTCAGATTCGCGCTTGTAATTCTCATGTTTTTCGGGGGGTGCGCTGGTTCCACGGGAGGAGGCATGAAAATGATCCGGATTCTCGTGGTACTTAAAACCGCGTGGAAAGAAGTACGCACTATGATACAGCCACGACTTATCATGCCCATAAAAATCGGTAATGAGGCCATTGATTATAAAATCGTTTCCAATATCCTCGGGTTTTTTACCCTTTTTATGCTCCTTTTCGTGCTCTTTTCGGCAATTATGGCCTTCATGATCCCCGATTTTACCACCGCGGTAACGACCGTTGTTGCCACAATGTGCAATATCGGTCCCGGCTTATCGGGAATCGGAGCAATGGAAAATTATGCCTGGATACCGATGATCGGTAAATGGGTGCTTATTCTCTGCATGCTTTTAGGACGGCTTGAAGTTTATACGGTGCTTATTGCGCTGGCGCCTATTTCGTGGAAAAAGTAGATCTTTGAGAAACACTTCTGCAAAAAAGCACGCCCTTCTACCTTTTCGGAACCGCAGTCCTCATATCAACACCGGTGTAATACGCCTTGAGGATTTCTTCGAAACTCTGCCCGGCCCGGGCACGTCCGATAGCACCCATCTGGCACATACCCACGCCATGGCCATAGCCTTTGCCCTCGATTTTAACCGACCGGGCATTGCCCGAGCGAATCCTGAAATTGCAGGACCGCAGAATCGGATTCCCCGAAATATCCCGCCTGAGCACAAAGCGGATCTTATCGCCATGGTGAACACAGTCGCCCTGGGTTGTACGGATATTGAGATCGGCAATACGGCCACAGGAATGCCGCCATTTTATTTTCATACCCTTCACCGTACCTTTACATCCAGCGCTGCCCCCATGCCGGGCAATTATCGATGACAACCGGTAGGTTGACCAGTTCTCAATCCAGGTATAATATCTGGATATTGCACAATAGGCATTGCCGTTCTTATCGTAATCACTCACCGATTTTAAATAGGGCTTCGGCGGCCTTTGCCATACATCCTCCACATTGGCGGTCTTCCCTCCGCAGGTCGAATGGTAATAGGCGATTATCAGGCTGTCACCATAGACCATCACGAGATCTTCGGTGAGCCTTATGGCTTTATCGCAGTGCCTGTTTTCGGCATTCAGACCGCCGTATACCTGATCGGCGACCGTCGTGACAAGATCGAAGGATGCATTGCTTCTTTCAAGAATTTTCCGGTAGGTATAGGTACGGGCAGCCACCGCCTGGGCTTTCACCGCCTCGATCTCCTTTTCTTTCCGGGGGCCGATCTCGAGGGGAACAACACCCCGGAGATACTCTTCGACGTCGATATAATTAACTAAAGAAAACCTCTTGGGCTTTTCGGAAATGATAATCATCGATCCCCGGTAGGAGCCGTCGTCGAGTTCGATAAAATTGTATTCATTTTCCGATAGGAGAGTGCAGGGAACACTAACCTCCCGGCGCTTAATATCGTCTGCTGTTACCAGTACTTTACCGGCTGAATAGGATGCCTCAACCAGCAATCGTCCACGAAAGGAAATGCGATTTTTTTGCCCGGCACCTCTCAAAACGACTTTTCCTACCGAGTAAAGAGAGGTTTTAAGATTATTTCGAAGAACCGCAACCCGCGCTTTGACAGCGGGAACAGGAAAATCCGGATATCGCAGTGAAACCACCCCGGTTTTGTTCATTGAGCTTTTAGGATCGGTTTGTGGACGGCCGGACCGGGATGGTCTTTCTTCAAGTTCTGCGGTATCGACAAAGGCCAGACCGAAATCGAATGCATCGGGGTGAGAGGATTTTTTTTCTTCCTGTTGCGGCTCTGGTGCAGACTCTTCATGGGTTGTATCCGAAGAGGGAGGCTGTTTTTGCATTCCCCTGGGATGGGGCGTTAAAATTTTTGATGAAGAACATCCGGAATAGAGAAGGGGGAAAATGAAGACTCCTCCTGCAATGAGGATTCTCCGCAACCGGTAATTATATCTTTGTAGCACCAATGGTTTGAAAAGATGAAAAATGATCAGACGGTCTTATTTTTTATCTTTTGTGATTTGGCCATTTTTTTCAGCTTGCCGCTCACTAACTGACGGGCAACCGGGGAAGCGCGGTCGATAAAAAGTACACCGTCCAGATGATCTATTTCGTGCTGCAAAGCGCGGGCCAGCAGACCTTCGGCATTTTCGATACTATATTCTCTGCCTTCGGCATCGAAGGCTTTTATCGAAACTTTTAACGGACGGTTTACTTTAAGACGGATATCCGGAATACTCAGGCACCCTTCTTCGAAATCTTCACGCTCCTCAGAGGAGTGAATGATTTCGGGATTGATCAGAATATAAGGCTCCTGTTCGCCACCGGTCGTATCGATAACGGCAATACGCAATGATTTACTGACCTGAGGAGCGGCAAGGCCAACACCATCCTGGATTTTCATGGTTTCGGCCATCTCTTCAACAAAACCTTTCAGCTCATCATTGAATTCGGTTACGGCTTCAGCCTTTTTCCGCAATACCGGATTTCCGTAAATACAAACTTCAAACATGTCTATTTTCCGTCTTTCTTTTCACTCTTTTCGCCCATTTCCTGCTTATTGAGCACTTCGGAGACAGCCCCTTTGCGAACTTCAACGACGGTATTTTCCGCGATCTTGACCATCAACGAATTTTCTTTCACATTACCGACCGTCCCGTATACACCGCCGATTGTTACGACCTTATCGCCCTTTTTCATCTCGCCGATCATTTTCTGACGGTTTTTCTGCTTTTTCTGTTCAGGACGGATCATCAGGAAATAGATAATCCCAAACATGATCACCATCATAAAAATCATATTCGCACCGCCAACACCTCTTCCCGGCGCCTCATTCTGAGCAAATACAGCAGCATTCATTACAAAAAAGGTTAGAGCAGATAAATAATAACGCATCGGTAATCCTTTCATAATATTATTGTAATACGTTCGGAGTTAAAATAAATTATGTCTGGATACTTATTTCCGCTTGAAGGATCTTTTTCACTTCTCCTCAACTTCAACCTCAAGCTCAACTCCCTGCAGCAAATGTATTTTGATGGGTAGACATGTCTACTATCTATTATGCCAGATGGCTTTTGAGTCCCGACGGCGGGATAATTACCAATGCGGCGCTTGCTTTAGCAGGTGATAAAATCGAGGCGGTGGGCACCCGGAGCCAAGTGCCCCGCCGCCCGGGCGATCGTACAATCAACCTGGGCGATCAACTGCTTCTTCCCGGCCTGATTAATGCCCACAGCCATCTCGAGGAAGGTGTTGTACGGGGCATTCCCAAAGAAGACGCCGACACCTTTGCATCATGGATAGCTAAAAAGACTTCCCGCCTCAGAAATGCGCCGGTCGAATCGATCATGCCGGTAATACGGCTTGGTATCCGGGAATCGCTGACCAATGGAACAACAACGATTGTTGACAGTTCACGTACCGGCCATTCGGTTGTAGTGCTCAAGGATGAACCGGTGAGAAGCTGGATTATTCATGAAGTTCATAATAACGACCAGGCTGAAAAGGACAATCTTATCCGCACCATCGAACTGCTCAAGCGGGTTGCATCGACTTCAAACAGGGTCGGAATCGGCATGGGACCCTATGCACTTTTTTCGTGCACGCCACAGCGACACAGAAATTTAATTAACACCGCCGCAAAAGAACATGCACCCTGGGCGTCACATCTTGCCGAAAGCGCTGAAGAACTTCAGGCTTTCGCCGAGCATAAGGGCGATCTCTATTTCCAGATAACCCGCAACCGGGAATGGGCATACGGTGCCACGGGTATCGGCCCCATGCATTATGCGCTCACCGAAAACCTCCTCCCCGCGAGTGCTCTTCTTTATCATTGTAATTATGTCAACGGGGCTCAGTTGTCGTCTCTGGCAGCAAAAAACATATCGATTGTCATCTGTCCGCAATATACCAAGTCCCTTGGCCATAAGAATTTTCCCCTGGATCTTGCCCTCACCAGAGGCGTGAATATTTGTGTCGGGACCGCCAATATCCCGGGCGTGGGCGCAATGAATCTTTTTGATGAGCTCTATACTGTCAAAACTAATTATCCCCACATACCGGCTGCCGAGATGATCAGGTGGGTTACGGTCAACCCTGCAAGGGCACTAGGGGCTCAAGACAATATCGGCTCCCTTGCCCCGGGTTTACAGGCCGATTTTATCGCGGTAAGCTTTGCCCATGACCCGGGCGAAAATCTTCTGGAAGAACTCATTGCCGAAGAACCCGAAGTACGGCTTGTTGTGGTTGACGGGGAGGAAATTATTGTTGATTATTGAGGAGAATAGCAGGGAGATTGAAAATCCCTCGGTACTTCGGCCCACTCGGTGCGGCACACGATCAGGACTGGTCTTTTTTCTCTCATCCTCATCATCTTCACCGCCTCAATCCACCACCCCAAATCCTCACGATACCAACGTTCCCACGCTCATCTGTATAGCGCACAAAAACGACCCCGTCATTACCGGCCATTGTAAGGGCTTTCTTGAGCGGGGCGTAGGGCGAAAGTCCTTTGTATAGCGATATTCGCTTTCCAAGTGCATTATAAAGTGAGAACCCGTCGATCTCCCCTCTTTTAACACCCGTAACCAATTCCTGGAAATGCATGGTTCGCCTGTTGCTGCGGCTCGAAACATCGCCGGTGGTAATCCGGGGATTTCTTACTGCGCTGTAGGCATCCCAGTAGGTAGCGGTAAGATCGATCACCCGCTCGCGTACACCGTTGATCGGCGTACCGGTGGCTTCCCAGATGAGTATCTGTGGATAGTCGACTGCCTCGACAACCAGAACGGTATGGCTTCCGTGCTTCACCAGAATATCGCCCGCGGTCAGCTCGGTTTTGTCGATATGATCGTACCGGTCGAACGTTGCCAGTTCCCTGGTCGAAACCCGGGGTTCATCCCAAATCCAGCAGACATACCCCGAGCAATCGGTGCCGGTAACATCATTTGAGGGATTACCGCACTGGCTGTAATGACACAGGTGCGATCCTACGGGCCATTGATCCAGAAGCCGCTGCCGGAACAAAAAATAGGGATCTTCACCACCATAGGAATACGCCACGCCCCGGTAGCTTTCACCAGCGATAAAATCGCATTTTTTAAGATCATCGGAACATCCCGACCCGCAGGAATTCCACCAGTCCGATCCTGTGTTGGCCGCAGAGGGAGTCCAGACAATATTAAGGCAACTGTCTCCCCGGGCAAGGACCGAATCGAGATGAATTCCATCTACCCGAAAGATCCAGACTCCCGTTGTTATAACGAAAACTGCCGCTGAAAGTATCGAAAAAGGGATTTTTGGTATTTTCAAGGCCATGGCTCCTGTTCTCTCACTGCACTTCAACAATTTTCATCTCTTTTTCCGACAGCACAAGCGAATAAAGCCTGCCGTCAAACATAACATACCGTTTGCCAGCAACAGGAAAATGGGTCATAACCGTATCGCCTTTCACCGTATCGCCGGCCAGCACCTTTCCATTATTCACAACAACCACGGACCTTCCGTGCATATTTTCCAGCCGTATTCCCGATTCAACCGAGTGAATTTTCGTATTCGCGCTCTTCTTTCCCAGTCTATCATTAAAATAAAAGTAGTGATAGGAATTACCCAGTACGATGTTTCCATCCACCAGAAATATTTTGTTGATGACTCGCCGGGTCCGCCGGGGCTCGCGTGCGAACACATCGAGCGGATAGGAGATAGACCGTTTATGTTCACCGCTTTTCATATCGAAAACCTCGATTCTTTTGTCAACTGTATTGAGAAAAAGCGCTTCACTGCCCCTGATCACGAAATCATCACCGGCATACGTTCCTCTCCCAAAAGACGACAGCTCTGTTTTTGCCACAACAGCTCCATTGTTATTGAAAGCAACGATCTTTCCGCCGGCCATATCATAGATATACAGCGTTTCTGCTCCTCCATAAATCCCTCCGATCGAGATAGTATCCCCGTTATCGCTCCGAAGCAAATGAAATTCATCACTCCACCGGCTCCTGATAAAAGAATCCGAGGTTTGAGCACACCTTGCAGATCCTAACAGAAGCATGGCAAATAGCAGATTGCGGATAAGCATAAATCCTCCTGGATACATTTAATCTTGACTTGGCTTATGAAGTAAAATAAAATAAGAATGATTTTGGTACCGTAATATTTGTGCCGAAAAATTTTTGGACTATGGCATCCTTTGTATGTGTTCTTTTCGGTACCATTCGGGCAGGCTTTCTCAACACAACGGACCACCGTTGACACAGGCTCTCTTTTCACAGTATTTTGATCTTATCACATTGTATATTTATTAGTTATACAGAAAAAAACGAAATCATCTATGCTTAGGATATTCGTGGAGGACTATATATTTTACAACCGTCTCATTGATGTAGAAAGGAGGTGCGTTTTAAGAGATCATAGCTGATTTAACTCTTAAAACTCTCAATCACGGCAACTGTTACAAGCATTAACCTTTTCTGAAAGGACATGAGATGAAATACCGAAACTCATTTAAAAAATTCGGCGTAATTTTTCTTTCTGCATTTTTGATGATTGGTTATATGGGATGCGGACTCTTAGATCCGGAAGAAGATACGGATGAAGTTACTGTTTCGATTACCAATGACGCCGACCTTGCGACAATCAACCTTACTGGGACATCAGTAATTGTTCCGGTTGAAGGTACCATTGAAGGGTCTGCCGCACCATCTTCGATTTCAGCTATCATGACTAATAACGATGCCACTGGTACAGCAGACGGCATCCAGATCAATACTACCCAACAGCCGGACCTCGATAAAATTGAGATCGGGGAAGGGAAAGACATGCAAATAGAAATTGTGGTGAACCAGAGTGCCTGTAATGGCACCTACACCCTGACTATTTCAGCGACTGTGGGTGGTGCAACCAATACAGCAAGCCAGACAATTGTCCTGGAGGGTGCGACCGATTGCAGCCAGACAGGTACTCCGGTAACCACAAGCAGCTCAATTACGCTGGGCGCTCAGAATGCAAACTCCGGTTCATACCTGGACGCCGACGCCATGACTGCCTACAACAGCACTTCCGTTTCGGGCAATGAATCAAAAATTGATATACTGCTCGGTTACGCTGGTGCAGCAGGTGAACTGCGTCTCTATTCACCCGCAGAAGCCAAAAACGACGGTTTTATTGGGTCCTGGACAAGCCCGCCGTCCACGCAGATTCTGCCGGTAACGTCAACCTTTGATCAGATCACCACCCAGGAAGAAATCGACGCCCTCTGGACCGGAACGCCGGTTAATGAGCTGGCTATTACCGGTGGTGAAGTCGTTGTCGTGGAAACTACCGAAGGTGAATATGTGCTTATCAAAGTTGAAAGCGTTTCAGCCCAATCTCAAAGCGCAGAAATTTCCGTTATCGGAAAATATTAATAGCGATCAATCTCAATTCATTCTCCATGCCGGGCCGGCTACTTGCGGGTCCGGCCTTTTTTTGGCTCTGTGTTAAAGGCACTTAAGCATTGCTCTGCAATTCAATTTATGGTATATTTTCCAAAGGGACCATCTCATTGATTTATCTGGTACGGCAACCGGGTTCTTTTGCCGGGACACCGGATATTTGATTGTGAACCATACGACGCTCTCAAGGAACCAGAATATGCAAAAATTCCTTTCCCCCCTCTTAATCTGCCCGCTTCTCATTCTCTTTTCCTGCAGTAAGGTCAATGATGTTGCCACGGCCGTTTTGATCAGTGATGAGCAGGAGGTTCAGATGGGGCGGAATTTCAAGGAAGAGATCGAAGCCGACACGGAAAATTTTCCTCTGTATACCGACAAGCCCGGTTATAATGTCAACCTGGTTAATTATATCGATTCGATCGGCCAGGCGCTGGCAAACAGTCAGGGGGACCGTACCGGTATCGAATATCATTTCACCATAATCGATATGGATACGGTCGTTAACGCATTCGCAGTGCCCGGTGGGTTTATCTATATCTACACCGGTCTGATTCTCGCGGCGCGCAATGAAGCTGAAATCGCCGGGGTCCTTGCCCATGAACTGGGCCATATCACCAAACGCCATGGCGCAAAGCAACTGGTCAAACAGACCGGCATGGATTTTGTTCTCGACCTTGTTGTCGGTGAAGAATCCGGCTTGCGAACAGTTCTGGATGTTGCTTCGGGTTTCATGTTTCTCAAATACAGCAGAGATAACGAATACCAGGCCGACAGCTGTGCGGTAGAGTATCTTACTTCAGCCGGCTATAACCCCAACGGCATGAAAACCTTTCTCGAATACCTCGGTTCACTCAGCAACCATAGCTGGGGTGTTTTAACAGAAGCCATATCCACCCATCCCGCTTCGGACAAACGCGTTGACTCGGTGGAAGTGCTCATCGCCACGAAACCATCATCGGTGACCCAACGGGCGATTCAGGATAAAAGGTATGGGCCTTGAGGGAATGGGGTGGTGGAAATGTCATTCAGCAGCCCCACCATGCAATGAAAACAGCACATTTTTTTTAAATTGACCGCCTCTCCCGGTGTCCTATCAGGAACGCGACAACGATCTGAGATAATAACAGAACATGGTCTGGAAGACCATGCCACAAAATTTTTGAGCGTTGAGCGTTGAACGTTTGGCCCGCCCTTTGCCCCTATTCCTCGAAATACTTTTCCAGTACCGATGACGCCACATTTGCGACGAAGGGGTCCCGCAGGCCCTTTTCCTTGACTTCCTTGAGTGCGGGTATTGCCCGTTTGTCGCCCAGCTCACCCAGTTTGCGCGCCGCCCGAATACGCGTCCGGGCGCTGCCTCCATGGTTCATATCGAGAATGTACACCTCCACCATATCAACATCCTTTCCCGCAGCCTCGAGAATTCTCACCGTGTTCCACCGAAGCCAGTACGGTTTTTCATACGCCCACTTCTGCACTTTTTCGTATCCGGCGAGCTCAAGCGTATGCGTTGCCAGAGACGCCAAAGATTCGGGTGCTCGTTCCCGGGTCAGGAGCCTTTTTGTCTGTTCTAAAAGGGCATGCCGTTCTTTGTCCAGGACACGTTTACCGTGGGGAAGTTCCAGTGCCTTTTCAAAGGCGTCTTTTGCGGCAAAATACTCCTCATCTTCAAGCTCGATTCTTCCCTGGAGCAGGTACCCGTATGCCGCGGCAGCGCCTTTCTCTTTGATAAGAGCGGCCGCTTTTTCTTCTGCTTCATCGAAATCACCCCGGTTCATCAGAACGAGACAACTGTCAATTATATCCCGATGGTTGCTGCTGAGTGCGGGAACCGGAAAAGACAGCAGTTTTGAAATCCCGGATTCGGAAATCGATTCCTCGCCGGGAGATAAAAGCATCAGCAGGACGAAAACCACAACGGCTCCAGCAGAAACTCCAACAGAAGCATAGCGCAACCGCCTGTTGTGGGCAAGCACTTTGGCTGTTTTTTTATATTGAGCGACAATAAATCGGGTGAGCCTGCGGGATCCCGACATGAACACTTTGCCGCATCGCCGTTTTGCAACCGCGGCATGCGGCTTGAGCCGGACAAACAGGTCTGCCGAACGGTCAATCACCCTGTTAAACGTTGGGTTTCTGCGCACCAATTCATCAATTCGAACGAAAAACTTCATTATCCCGGATACCGGAATCACAATCTTCGGCAGCTCGCTTTGTTGCGTAAACTTTTTTTTTGCGGCCAAGGAAGACTTTACAACCCTATCTTTTCCGGTGCAATCGATATTTTGAAGCAGACTCATAAGTTCATCAGCGGATTTCAGGCGCTGCTCCTTATCCGGTGTCAGGCACCGGGCCACTCCCTGCTCGAGGTCTTCAGGAATATCCGGTGCATGCTCTCGAAGAGGGACATATGATCCCCCAAGTGTTGCATAGACGGTCGCGGCAACAGTTTCCCGGGCAAAGGGGTGTTTTCCCGCGATCATTTCATACATCACCACGCCGAGCGAAAAGATATCCGAGCGCTCGTCAAGCTCCGCACCGTCAACCTGCTCCGGCGACATATATCCCGGCGAGCCGAGGGTGGCGCCTTCCTGCGTTAACATAGCCCAGGGCGCCTTGGCAACTCCAAAATCGGCAAGTTTTGCAATACCGGTGGTGTTGTCGATAAGAATATTGGCCGGTTTTATGTCGCGGTGAATAATCTTGTCGTGGTGTGCCGTGCGTAAAGCCGACGCTATATCACCGGCAATCGACAGCGCCCGGTCAACCGGCAGACAACCAGCCTCCTTCAGCAGGTCCTCGAGACTCCGGCCTTCTACATACTGAAAGGCAATCCAGGGTATCCCCTCCTCATCACCGGCATCATATACGGCAACAATCGATTGATGGCTCAATTGAGCGGATGCTTTGGCTTCGACCGAAAAACGGCAAAGATACTCTTCCCGATTGGCGCCTTTGAGTAGTGGCGCTATCGAAATCACCTTGATCGCAACATTACGCCCCAGAACCGGATCCTGCGCCAGATAGACCCTTCCCATAGCGCCTTCACCAAGAAGCCGCTCCACTTTGTAGCGTCCGAACTGTTCAGGTGCGGGGGACATGGCGCCTCGCAGTAATGTCTGGGTGGGAAATAATCGTTTTCGAATATGCCTTCTTTTATCCATTCACACGCGCTAACGGCATTTTAAAAATATAGCTCTCAAAAATTATAAATACAAGTGGCCTCAAAACCATCAGCCGCTACCACCGGTTAAGCCAAGCCAAATCCGGGTTATCCGACAGAGCTATGAATTAGCAAAATCAGTATCCAGGACTTATTTTGCTTTTTAATATTTTCCCTGTTTCACCCATTCCAAAAACAAAGGTATTATGACCCAAAAACTCATAAAACTCTCTTCTGGAATTGGCGGCCTGGATGCAGCACTTCGCGGTGGTTATCCTTCCGGCCGTACAACACTTATCCACGGCGAAACCGGCACCGGAAAAACCATTATCGGCATGCATTTTCTGATTGAAGGCGCGCAGAATAGCGAGGCGGGCATACTGATTTCCTTTGAAGAACGCGCCGATGCACTCAGGCGTAACGCGCTTACTCTGGGATGGGATCTGGCGAAGCTCGAAAAGGAAGGACGCCTTGCGGTGCTTGATCCCCGGCTCGATCCCAGAGCAGTCGTCACAGGGGAATTCAGCTTTGCGGGACTCTTCGCCCTGCTTGAAGGCCTTATACGGAAACTGAATGTAAAACGTATTGTTATCGATGCAGTCGATGTTCTTCTGCAATTGCTTGAAAACCCCGCGAGGGAACGCAACGAAATTTTTATGCTTCACGACTGGCTTTTAGATCACAAACTCACCGCACTGATCACCATGAAGCTTGCCGGCGAACAGTCCTATTACCCCTTTGTGGAGTTTTTAACCGATTGTGTTGTCAGACTGAGGGCGGAGACCACCGAGCACCAACGGCTGCTGCAGATTGTCAAATGCCGCGGCTCCGGATTCAGCAGCGGCGCCAACCCCTACGCGATCAGCGAACGGGGATTGGTCTTTCATCCCTTGGTAGATCTGGAAATGTCCTATCCACCGATAACAGGCCATATCTCCACCGGCTTTGAGGAACTCGATCACATGATGGGCGGCGGGTATACCAAAGGAGGGTGCACCGCTATTGTCGGCGCCACCGGAACCGGCAAAACCACGATTTCCAATACCTTTGCGCGCAATGCATGCGAGAACGGCGAGCGGGTGTTGTATGTCAACTATGAAGAATCGGCCGGGCACATGGTTGGCATGATGAAAAGCTCGGGAATCGATCTCGAGCCGGTAATCCAAAAAGGTTCGCTCAAAATCCTCTCGCAAATGCCGGAAGCCGTCGTTCCTGAAATCCATTTAGATAATCTGATGAATGCCATTGAAGACCATAACCCAGGGTATGTAATTGTAGATGCGGTCTCCTCGTTTGATCGAATGGGCTCCGAGGCAACCGCTTTTTATTTCATGCTTCGGCTTGTCACGCATTGTCGCCGAAAAGGCATTACCGTTCTGCTTACCAACCAGATCACCGGGAAAGAAAATATCGGCGAAATTTTCGGAATCGGCTATTCATCGATTATCGATACGATTGTGTATCTTAACTATTCGTCAATCGGCGGGGAAATGAACCGCACGATTCTGATCATGAAATCCAGAGGTTCTCAGCATACCAATCAGTTTCGGGAATTCATGATAACTTCAGACGGTATACGATTTGCCGACATTTATAGCGGCAAAGGCGGCATGCTCACCGGCGTGGCCCGTCAGGAGCAGGAGATCCGTGAGCAGCAGGAAGAACGTCAGCGGCAGTACGAGGTTGAGGCCAAAAAGAAGGAAATCGAACGCATGAAGGCGTCCTCTAAAGCCGAAAGGCTGGCTTTGCAGGCCCGAATCGATAAAGCGATTGTCGAGCTTGAAAATCTGAAAAGTGAAGACGTCATTTTCGACAAAGCCCGTGAACAACGGGAAATTATGCGGAAAAGCAAAGATAGCGAAGAAAAAGTGCTACAGAAGAATCGCAGCTCCCGCCGCACCCGGAAAGGAGGCCAATGATGCCTTCATCCGATACCCATACCGGCGGCAAAGCTCATTACCGGTTTGTTCTCTTTGTCGCCAGCGATGAGCCCAATTCTCTGCGCGCACTCAACAATCTCAATAACCTTTGCTCGGGAAAAGCGACCAAACAATGTACCATACACGTAATCGATGTATACAAAGATTTTGAGGCAGCCTTAAAGGAACGTATCGTCGTGACGCCGACCCTTCTTGTCACCTGCGATGACCCGGCAATGCGCATGACTTTTTTCGGCAGCCTTGATGATAAAGATGCAATCGCGCAACAACTTAATATCGAACAAGGTGATGATGGCTAACAGCAAACGGGAACCTACCTACGAAGAACTTGAAAAGCGCCTGGCCGAAGCTGAAGAGCTTGTTTCGGCACTGCGCAAGCATGAGGTTGACGCCATTGTCGGCGAACAGAGTGTCGCGGTCGTGCGGTTGCGTAAAGTCGAGCAGCAGCTTGCGAAGGCGCGAAAAGCAGCAGAGCTCCGCGCAGCGGAACTCGAAGCTTTTTCACAATCCATTTCCCATGAGCTTCGCAACCCGCTCAACAACATCGGCGCCATGGCCGGTGTGCTCGAAGAACATTACGGCAATGTACTGGATTCCGACGGTCAAAAGTGCCTGCGCCTGATAAAATCGAATGTCTCGCGCATTACCGATACGGTTTCCGGGCTTCTGGAGCTGTCTCAAGTAGTACGACGCGAGTTGCGCCTGAAAAAAATTGACCTGAGCGTGATTGCCGAGGATTTCATCGCAGAACTGAGAGAGACAGATCCGGAACGCACCGTAGACGTAGTCATCGCAAAAAACATGACTGCAACCGCAGACAGCAAGCTGACCCGCCAGGCACTCGAACATCTCCTCAAAAACGCCTGGAAATACACCAGGAACACCCCGAATGCCCGAATCGAAATCGGCATGTACCATGAAGACAACCAGACCGTCTATTTTGTAAAAGACAACGGCGCGGGTTTCGATCTCGAACATGCCGAAAAAGTATTCGAGCAGTTCCACACGCTCCATTCGCAGGCTAAATATCCCGGTACCGGATTGGGCCTGGCCGTTGTACGACGAATTATTCAGCGGCATGGCGGCAAAATATGGGCAGAAAGCGAAGTCGGGAAAGGGGCGACGTTTTTCTTTACGCTCGGGGAGCAGGGGTGATAAACGAGCGCACGAAGTTACGAGCGCACGAAAGCACGAGGGGTGAAACGACGCGACGACGGGGCGACACGGGGACGCGACGAGGTAAGAACAAACGCACGAGGTGGAGGCGAAGGTTCAGGACTCAGAACAAACGTTCTCGTCCCGCTGTGCTGAGTTTATCGAAGCATCCTCCTCGTTCTCGGATTTTTTCCGGAAAAACAACCGACCCGGTAAGCACCCCCTCTTCAAGCCTCGTCAGAGGCGACATGGCTGTAGATAACGCACAAACACGCACAACCCTCTTCAAGCCTGGCAATAAAAAACCATCGTTCCTCCTTGAAGTATGGAAAACTGATACGGCATAATCTACTTTTATAAATATATATGACCATATTTATTAATTTTTATCCGAAAGAACCCTGATGCCCGCAATATCGATGTTTTATGGGATTATTATCTATATGTATTTCATTGACAACAAGCAACATAAAGCGCCGCATATTCATGCGCAATACCAGGAACAGGAAGTTGTTATAAGGATTCCCGATGGAAATGTCCTTGAGGGCTCTATTCCAGCGAATAAAATGAAATTGGTCTCTGCCTGGATTGAGCTTCACAAGGATGAATTAATGGCTGATTGGCAGCTTGCCGCGCAAGGTGATCAGCCGTACAAAATAGATCCTCTGAAGTGAGATAAAACTATGAACCCGAGAATTAAAGATGTTAAGCCGCTAGACGACTACATGCTTGAACTGCTATTCACCAATGGAGAGCATGGACTTTATGATTGTAAACCGTTGCTTGATTTTGGCGTGTTTAGAGAACTGAAAGATATTACCTATTTCCAGCAGGCGCATGCCGAACACGGAACGGTTGTATGGCCACATGAACAGGACATCTGTCCCGACACACTTTATCTTGATTCGAAAAAAGATGTTCCGATGACAAGCTTTTAATACGCGCGGTCGTTACAGACATGCCGGTTCTACGAACCTCGGGAAATTATCATTCCGCTGCGTTATCGTGCTACAGACATGTCGGTCCTACGGACCTGGGCAGCCCCCTTTCTTCAAGCCTCGTCAGAGGCGGCATGGCTGTAGACAACGGACCGACAAGCCCCCTCCTGCTACCCAAGGTAGAAATAAAAAGTTGCGCCCTTCCCCTTCTCGCTCTCGGCCCATATCTGTCCGTGGTGACGGGCGACAACCCTCTTGACAAGGGATAGGCCGATCCCGGTGCCTTCATATTTATGGCTGGTGCTCAGGCGCCGAAACGGCTCGAACAGCTCGCCGGCCTTGTCCATATCAAAGCCTTCTCCGTTGTCACGGACATAAAATATCGTTCTGTCGTCACGCTCGAAACTGCCGAACTCGATTGACGGGTCCTCCCGGTTACCGGTGTATTTCCAGGAGTTTTCTAAAAGATTGTAGAGCACATTGTGCATCAGGCCGCTGTCCGCGACTACGGTCATATTTTCTTTGATCGTCACGCGTATATTCGGGCGGGGCTTTGCTTTCTGCAGCTCCGCCACAATAATTCCGGCCATTTCGCTGAGATCGATCTGTTCGGGAACCGGCTCGTGGCGAGTTACCCGGGAGAGACGGAGCAGATCCGAAATCGTTGCCGACATGCGTTGTGCGCTCCGCTCCACTTCGTGCACACACCAGACACCGTCTTTGTCAAGTTTCTCGGAAAAGGAGTGCAGCAGCAAATCCGACATGGCGAGCAGGTTATTGAGCGGGTTGCGCAGGTCGTGCGAAATTGAATGCGCAAAGGCTTCGAGCTCCTTGTTGGATTCGGCCAATTCCCGGGCGCGTTGCTGAAGCTGTTCCTCAAGCTGCTTCCGCTCGGTAATATCGCTGGCGCTGAAAAGCATGCCCGAAGGATTTCCATTGTCATAGAGCATAACGTTTCCCGCCGCGGTCATGAACGTCCGTACCGAGCCATCCTTGTCATACACTTCGATATCGATCGATTCCGCAGGTCCGCCATGGGCGACTTCATCGATCCATTGCGTGATAGTTTCCCGCTGCGCAGGAACAATAAAATTGATGAGCGGCTGCCCGATAACCTCTTCCTTGCAATACCCCATTCTCCGCAGGGCCGCTTCATTGATATCGGTAATTTTTCCATCGAGACCGAGCACAACATTTGTCAACTGCGACTGCTCATAGAGAAACCGGTAACGCTGTTCCGAATACCTGAGGGCATCCCTGGCGTTGTGCTCCTCGGTGATATCGGTTAAAGCGACAGGTATCTCTACCTGCCCGGCTATCGGGCAGCGGCTGAATTTTGCCTGGAGCTGGACGATTCGCCGGTCTTCCGGCTTCGGCTCAAACCTGATTTCCACTTTTTGCGGCTGCTTTATTGTGGAAATTTCTCTAAGATACTTATAGCAGATATCCCGGTCTTCTGAAACCGCATGCCGCGAGATCCGGTCGCCGACAAGCTGCCGGCGGCTCACTCCCAGAAGCGATGCCGCAACCTCATTGGCTTCCCGAATCACAAGGTCTTCATCCAGCGTAATGTATCCCTCGGGTGCAAACTCGTACAGCCGCTGATACCGGTCGCGGGCCATCGTAGTCTCTTCCTGCGCCTGCACGATTTCATCATTGCGCATCTCCAGCTCTATCTGGTGCACCTGAAGTTCATAGATAAGTTCCTGAACATCTTCGGTTGCCATCGATGCTACCTCATCACGCGTTTTCTGCAAACGCTCCTCCGCACGCTTGCGGAATTCTGCTTTTTTGTTGCTGTTGCACATTTTGGTTGCTTTCATTGGTGGTGTCCTGGAGCTTTTGATTTCCTTAAACGGCAATATGGCCCTCCTTAACAGTCGGGCTACGGATTTTAATTTATGGTCCTCTTCCCATTGCAGGCTACGGATTTTAATTTATGGTCCTCTTCCCATTGCAGGCTACGGATTTTGTATAATTCCTTATTCTCAGTCGCGACATTCTATTAAAACGATCATTCCCTGTATTTGCATTATAGTATAACTTGAATATTCCAACCGACGAATGCAGTAGCCCGACTGTTAAGGAGGGCTTGTGTTATGCGCAGCATACCGATCATCTGTTGTTTTCTTTATGACCTTCATTTACATATAAGCACGCCTTTTTTAATTCGTCTTCGTTCCATAGATATCGTGTGCTTCCATGCCGCGACCATGGCTTTGTCGTTTCTTCGATGAATCCACCTTCACGCAGTCTCCTTGTGCACCACGATTTAAGACTATTCATCACCAGCTCCGGGTTTTTGCCGGCCGTTAATATGACATGAACATGATCCTGCATAACCCGCAAGGCATGAAGCAACCATCGATTATACTCGACCACACTCCGAATTGTTCTATCGACAACAAGCCGTTGCTGCGGAGTGAATAGCACAGGCGGATGTTTCATCTGCTTGCGTTCTTGTCGCTGCCTGGCATGCGAAGACGGCAGAAGAGGTATTCCCGGCTTATTATGCGATATTCGGTCCATTGAGCCTCGCTTATCTCCATGCAGCCATGTTCCATAGCAGCGGAATGTAATGAAATATGCCACCGGTCCTATCGGATTGTATGAGTGTTTATGCGTCGCGCTGGTAGCATTCATGCTATTTTGCCCTCCCTGATGATCGGGCTACGGCATAGTTCGGGAACCATATGAATACTGAAGCGAGAATATAGAAACAATTTTGATTTTGCATTTCCAATTCATTCTTATTTACAAATTATAAAATTTATCCCTCTCTCCTCTGATCAGCCACATCATCTTCCCGTCATTCTCCTCACTCCTTCTCTTTCATTGCCAGAAAAATCAACTCCTCGGCGCCTTCGGCGCGTTTGAGGCGGCGGCAATTGAGCAGGAATGTCCGGCGACCGATAGCCGGAAAGTCATGCTCAACCTTAAAATCGTTGAACTCCGTATTTTTAGGCAGGATTTCTTCCAGCAGGGCGTGAAATTGCGGGATATCCCATTGGCCGTTGCCGAGATCGTAGATTTTTTTGCCGCGCACCTTTTCGAAGCTGGTTGCAAAAGTACCGATAAAGGCATTGTTGACATACTGCACATGCATGTTTTTGTCGAGCAGAATAAGCGGTTCTCCGATAGTATTGACAATATCATAAAAAAACCCCATTGATTCGGCATGACTTTCGCTTTCCTTCAGACGCGATATGTCAACAAATGTTATCACCACGCCGCCGATAACATTCTCGGCGGTACGATAGGGGAGAATCCGCATGAGGTGCCAGGTGCCGTCTTTTGTAGCGACCTCAATTTCCTTCCGCACCAGGGTGTTCAGAACGTTTTTGCAGTCTTCGAGCAGATTATCGTATTTCAACTGGGCGGACAGGTCGCCGATGGGACGGCCGATATCGGAATCCCTGAAACTGATCAGGCCCCGCACCTTCTCGGTATACCGTTTCACCCGCAGTTGCTGGTCCAGGAATATCACTCCCAGATCGGTGCTGTTGAGCAGGTTACGCATGTCATCGTGCGCCTGCCGCAGGTCAACCACCTTACTGTCAAGTTCATTGTTTACCGTGGTAAGCTCTTCATTGAGCGACTCCATCTCTTCCTTGGAGCTCTGAAGCTCTTCGTTGGTCGATTGCAGCTCTTCGTTGGAACTCTGCAGTTCTTCGTTGCTCGACTGGAGCTCTTCAATCATGGTCTGATTCGATTCTCTGACCGAGAGCAGTTCCTTTTCGAGTTCTTCGACCCGCTCGGGAGGAACTTCGTTTTCACCTTCGGCCTTTTCCGTCTCGGGAGCTTTGGAAGGAGGAGCGGCTCGTGTGAGCGTAATCAGCAGCAGACCGCGGAGTGATTCGGGTTCCTGTATGGGAGAGACGGTTAGATCGACGCTCAGGTAGGTTCCGTTTGTCTTGACCCTGACTGCGCGTCGCGTAATTTCCTGGTCTTTTGTCTGGACATGATGAATGGCGGCGGAGAGGGGAAGACGCAGCCCTTCACGGGCCATCTCGATGATATTGTTTTGTGGGTTCTGCTCTTCGGGCTCAAGATAAAAACCGGTTCTTCCGTGGATATACACGATAGTGCCGTTACGATCGGCCACAATGCTGACCGGGGCAAATCGACTGAGCAGGAGGCGCTCGATCCGACGGTTTGTTTGCAACTGACGGGGCGGGCCGGGCTGCTCTCGTTCCGCCTGCGCCTCAGCCTCATGCTTCCCCGGCTGGGCAGGCAGTCTCGGCAGTTCGGTCGGCACATCCTTGCGGCGGTATATTTTCCAGCGGGTATCCAGCGATTCGAAAAGATCGGTATGGGGCCCGACACTCTCGGAAGAGCCTAAAAACAGAATGCCGCCCGGTGCCAATGCATAGTGAAAGGTCGGCAGAAGCAGCTTTTGGAGGTCCTGCTGGAGATAGATCAACAGATTGCGGCACACCAGCAGATCGATTTTCAGAAACGGCGGATCGCTGAGCACGTTATGAGGCGCAAACACCAGCATGTCCCTGATACTTTTCCGGACCGAATACATGTCCTCGCCTTCACGGCTGAAATAACGCTCCAGCCGCTCGGGGGAAACATCAACCGAAATACTTTCGGGATATACCCCCCGCCGGGCGCGCTGGATGGCCCTTTCATCAAGATCGGTGCCGAAAACACTGAACGTTATCGGTTTCCGGGACTTCTGCTTGATATCAGAAAGAATGATCGCGATGCTGTAAACTTCTTCCCCCGTGGCACAGCCCGGCACCCAGACACGGAACTCGTGGTTGTCGGGACGGGATACGACCAGTTCGGTAAGATATTTCTCCTGCAGTAGTTTAAAGGCCTCGGGATCCCTGAAAAAGCTGGTCACGCTGATTAACAATTCAGAAAACAGCATCTGCGTTTCCTGACGGTTTTCATGGAGAAAATCGAGGTAGTCCTGTGCTTTTTCCAGGCCGTGGACACTCATGCGGCGCTCGATACGCCGGTGGATGGTGCTGCGCTTATACGAAGAAAAATCATGACCGATCCGTGAGCGGATAAATCGTAAAATCGCCTCAAGATCTTTGTCGGTGAAACGATCATCTTCTTGCGGTGTTCTTGGCTGAAGATACGGGCCATTGGCATAATTCTGCATACATTCCGGCATCTTTTCCGGCGGCTCGATAAAATCCACAACACCCGTATCCCGCGCGCTGGTCGGCATACCGCCATATTTTGCAGCGGACGGCTCCTGAACAACGATCATGCCGCCCTGGGCCTTGACCTCCTTGATTCCCAACGTACCGTCAGAACCGGTTCCGGAGAGGACGATAGCAATCGCCCGCTCATGCATGTCATGGGCAAGCGAGCGGAAAAAGATATCGATCGGCGCATCATGCCCTCCGGCATGCCCCCTCTCCATCAAGTGGAGCACCCCTCGATCGATAGTTACATGGCTGCCGGGCCCGAGAACATAGACCTGATCGGGCTCGATGCTCATGCCGTCGGTGATCTCATGCGCCGGCATATCGGTTTCTCTGCGCAACAGCTCCGGAAGAACACTCTCATGCCCCGGATGCTGGTGTGTCACCACCACAAAAGCCATGCCGCTGTCAACGGGCATATGACTGAAAAATATCTGCAGCGCCTCGAGCCCGCCGGCCGACGACCCCAGGCCGACAACCGGAAATGACTCCCGCTGTGTCGAACTGCCTTCAGGTGCCTTTTGCAAAGCCGGGTTCTGCTTTTTCTTCGATGTTTGATTTGTGTCCGATTCTTTGCGCTTCTTTGCCATATACTCCTCCATATAGGCCCGGCTCGGCCCATGCGGCACGCAAACAAGCCGGCGGCAAAAAATTGTATATTCTCTCCCGCCGGAGTGCGTTCGGGTGATAGAAATATGTAGTTGTCTGCCGTGATAAATACTCTTTTTCGGCGGGATAAAAACGGAGATGCCCCCGCCGAAGCCGGCGGCTTATCTAAAAGAGACCTACACAACGGAATTGTCTGTTTTCACCGGCAGAAAATCTTTTTTTTGCGTTCGGATTTTCCAACACTCCCAAGCCTCGGTTGGAGAGCCTTCCTGCGCCTTAGCCTAAATCAATATAATTGTTGTGTGGGGGGGAGGCAATTTGGGGGACGAGGTCACGAGCGCACGAGGGAAGGGTTCGGAAACGAACCGACAGGCATCCCTCATCTTTTAACCTCGTCAGAGGCGGCATGGCTGTAGAACGAGGACGATTAAATTTCCCCTTCACCCCCTTACCATATATATTTTTTGATATCATTTAAAAAACCCTCCCCGAAAGGAGCCGTATCATGGCCAAAAAGAGCCCTGCAAAAATTATCGGAATTATCCTGGTTATTATCGTTGTCCTGCTTGTTGCCGCGGGTGTTACCTTGAAAATCATGTTTCCGCCGTCAAAGCTCAAAGCGATGACCATGCCGCATATCGAAAAGGCATTAGGCCGCGATGTCGAGATCGAACGGATCGGGCTGGCGGTGTTTCCTTATCTGGGCGTGAAAATCCGGAACCTTCAGATCGCCAATACGCAGCGTGAAGGGTTCAGTGATGAACCTTTTGTCACCCTCGAAGGGTTCATTGTAAAGGTCAAGGTGCTGCCCCTGCTCAAACGGGATCTTCAGATCGATGAAATAATACTGACGTCACCGCATATCCTGGTGGAGACCGACCACACAGGCTCGTTCAATTTCGATGACCTTGCGGTAGTGGCAAAAGACACCACCAAAGAAGAAAAGCCCGAAAAAGAGAAGCCTGAAGGTGCGGGAGGAATTCCGGTACCGCTTGTCATGGAGAAATTTATCATCGACGACGGCTCGGTGATCTATCACGACCGGAAAAGCAACATGAAGGTCGGGCTGGGGAAGATCAATCAGCGCGTGGATGTATCAGCCGATAAGGGCCTGAAAGATATCAAAACCACCGGTGAGCTTACCATGAAAGAGATTTCGTTCTACTCAAAGGATGTACCCAAGCCGATTACCGACCTTGTAGTGACCTTTAATCACGATCTGGTTGCAGACCTGGTTGAAGGCACACTCACGATCAACGAAATCAAAGCCTCGTTGCAGGAAATCTATATCGCCATGACCGGAAAGGTCACCAATTTCAACCAGACTCCCACCCTCGATCTGGCGATCAAAACCGAAAAACTCGACCTCGCGAACATCCTGGCCGAAGTTCCGGTTGCCATGGTTCCCGAGATCGCCAAGACAAAAGGTTCCGGCTCGCTTCGGCTCGATGTTGCGGTCAAAGGCGAACTCGACTCAGCAGGACCGGATATCAACGGTACCCTTGTGCTCAACAACGGCGAAATCAACTATACCGAGCTGCCCCAGAAAATCAGCGATATGAATGCAAACATCGCGTTCAACGCAAACAGCCTGAATATCTCGAAACTTCATCTCATGCTGGGCGCCAATCCGGTTGATCTGAAAGCACAGGTGGAAAATTTCGCCTCGCCGGTTGTCGACGCCGCGTTGAATGCAAAAGTGAACCTCGACGATATCAAAAATATTATCAAGCTCCCCGAAGGCAACGATCTGGGCGGGATGATTACCGCCGATGTCCAAGCGAAAGGGCAGGTCGATCCCAACGATCCCACCAAACTTGCGGTAAACGGTGATGTGGAGCTTCAAAAGGTAAGGGTAGTAACACCGGCAGTTGTCCAACCGGTGCTACTTAACGGCTCCCTCGATTTTTCCAACGATAAAATCGCCCAGAAACTCGCTGTTGATATCGGAAAATCATCGATGAACCTTACCGCACAGCTCAAGGATTATCTCGCCCTTGCTATTCCGGATACATCGAAGAACTATCCCCGCCCCATGCTCACGTTCGATCTGAATTCACCCTATCTCAACACCAATGAGATTCTTCCCGCATCTGAAGAAAAAGAAACATCGGAAGACGCGCCGGAAGAAAAATCTTCGACCCAGGAACCCGGACTCCTTCTGGCATCGCCGCTTCCGAACCTGGACATGAAAGGTACGATTACAAACGACCATATGATCTATCAGGAAATGGACCTCCGCAATGTAAAGGTTGCTTACCAGTGCATCAACGACATTATCGACATGACGGTACAAGCAAACCTCTTTGGCGGCTCATTTACTCAAGACATGAACGCCAATGTGCAGAATATCGAAAATCCACAAATCGAAAACAAACTCAGTATCGACGGTATTCAGGTCGGCGAACTGATTACGGCTTTCAAAGGATATCTTGATAATGGCAATGTGTTGTTCGGAGAACTCAAAAAACTGGACGAATCCCTTTCGGGTAAAATCGCACTTAACGGAGACTTGACCACCCATGGCGGGACACAGCAGGAGTTGACCGACAACCTCAACGGTGAACTGACAGCACGGCTAAAAGACGGCAAAATTGAGCGGGGTTCTATTTTCGAAGGCCTGACAAAAGTTGTTGACAAGTTCTATAACCTTGGTGCGATTGATTTCAGAAAAATGAAACTCACGGTCGCTATCGCCGACCGCTTGGTACACCTTAAAAACTTCGATTTGAATTCATCCTACGGTGACTGGCTGGCCGAAGGCTCGATCGGGTTTAATTCATCGTTGGATATAACCCTGAAGAACTATCTTACCAAAAAGCACTCAAAGCCGGTTGCGAAAATGGAAAACGCAGCAACCGGGGCGGCGAAAAAAGGACTTCAAGCCGCTGCAAAAGCCTCGGGACTGGCACAATATGTGGATCCCGGCTCCGTGGTTGATGATTTCGGCACCTATCTTGACGAGCAGGGGCGGGCCACGCTTAAGATTCAGATTACCGGAACAGTCTCCAAGCCGAAATTTTCGTCTCCCACCCTGGTACGCTATGACAGCGGCGGTAAAAAACAGGAACAGAAGCCCCGAGAGCAGATCAAGGAAAAACTCCAGGACGAGATTAATCAGAAGAAAAAAGAAGCCGAAGAGTTAGCAAAGAAAAAGCTCGAAGAGCAACGAAGGAACGTCGAAGCACAGAAGAAAAAAGCTGCCGAAGAAGCTGCCCGTAAAAAGGCCGAAGCCGAAGCAAAAGCTCGTGAAGAGGCCAAAAAAGCCGAGCAAAAAGCAAAAGAAGAAGCAAAGGATGCGGGGAAAAACGCGGTGAAGAAATTGAAGAAAATGTTTTAAAAAAAGAGAGATAATGCCCGTCTCATAACGTAATTTCACGTCTTATATGGTTGTTTCGCTCCCGGTAGCATCTTGGGAGGGTCTTTTGTTGTAAACCGTTCCATCCTGTCACCGCAAACTCGGAAAAAACACAAACTTCTTCTCTCCCGGAGCAACGGTCAGTTCGCTCCAGTGTTTTTCGGCAACGATTGCGCCGCCTGAGGTATGCGCAGCGGCATCGATAATGTGTGTGCCGGGTTCGACCGGAATACGGATGCACTGAATTGTCTTGGGAAGCAGAAAACAGATTCGGGTATCGGCCTTTTCGAGCTGACTCGAGAGAATATCGGCGCCCACATTGAGGAGAAAGTTGGCCATTCCGTTTTCGGTCTGCATTTTTGCTTTGGCTTTCTGGGCGGCAATGGTCCGGAGCACGACCCGGAGAGCGGTGCGGGCTAAAATTATCGGCTGATTATCCTGAAGCTCCTTTTCCACAATCCTGTCGAGATTGGAAACAACAAAAGACTTCCGGGGAATCCGGCTCGAGTCGACCGACATGGTGAAATAGCTGGTTTCGGAATTACGGAACACCGGCGAGGGAAGTGCGAATTTGATATGAAATGTCTGTCCCGACTTGACCTTTTCTCCCTTTTTCTTGCCTTCCCGCTTCTCCTCTTCCACCTCCGGAATCGGTGGTGCGGGCAAGCGAACCAGTACCGTGTCTCCCTGAGGATTGCGGTGGTGAAGAAGGAGCATGCCGTCAACAACATACGTACCCCACCAGACAACTTCACCTAAAATCGGCGAGTTTCCGGCATAACCAACAAAGATTATTTCGCTTTGATCATCGGTCAAACGGTGAATGTTTTCGGGTTCGGCAGCAGGTTCCAACTCTAAAAGCTTGATATCTTCTTCCCGGTCCGCCTGTTCGAATTCATAATAGGCCAGATTTTTCACCGGATCGGGGAGCGCGACCGGGCTTTCCTTGTAGGCCCGCACCGATTTGAACAGCGAGATGTGGGCATTGTCCGGTTCACCCTGTGCCGCGTAGATAATGGAGGAAAAATAATGCGACATGCCGTCATCATGGTATTTGTCCCGCCCTTTGCCTTTAGAACGAAAATTGTCGATCACCAGCTGGACCTTGCGTGTCTCCACCAGCGATTCATCGTATTCATCCTTACCGAGATAATTGAACGACATGAGCTGGTGAAGAAGAATTCTCTCGAAGCGCCAGCCGCGGTAGGGGCGGAGATTATCATTAGTCAAAAGCGATGCAGCTTCGTTGGTAATCGAGCGTGCATAGAGATCTTCGGATATCTGCTCTGCTTTCTGAAATTCCGCCAGACTTGAATCGAAAAGCCCGGCATAGTGAAACAGTACCCCCTGGTCGTAATGATACAGCAGACGGTTGAGATTTCCATAGAGGTCCCTGGACTGACGGATTTTTTCCACCCCCTCCACATAGTCTCCGTCGTGGGTGAGGTCGGAAAAGAGATCAGCCCGTTGCAGCGCCCTGCTGGTGCAGAAAAAGATGACCGGTATGCAGGTTATGAGCAGGAATAAGGAAAGTTTTTTGCGCATGCTCCTCAATTGTTCGACCGCGTTTTTATAACAACCGGTACGCTTTAAAGCCTCGCTTTACTCTTGGTGATAACCTTTTTGATTTTCTTATCGCCAATCCAGAGCTTTTTATGGGTCTCGATTTCGATAAGCTCCAAATCGACCTGATAATACATCACCCGCTTGTTCCCTTCCTGATCGGCAATGGTATTGATGCTTCCGATGAGCATCAGATCAGCGCCGGTTTCGTTGCCGGCCGATTTCATGGTCTCCTCAGAGGCATTACCGCTCATCTGATCGGCCTTTTCTTCACGGATCTGTACCCGTTCGTTTTTACTGGCCACAAACTCTACCTTACCGGAATTGATCAGGGTCCGTTCCAGATCTTTCACAAAGGTCTCCACATTGATATGCTCGTGACTTTTATTGCGCACGTTACCAACGATAATCGTGGGTGTGCTGTTGGGATAATTATTGGTTAGCCACGGACGGGACATACAGTCGGTAATCATCTCTTCGGCAACCAGGCGGGAATCGGTATCGTTCCATTTTCCGCTCAAGTCGGTGGTTGTGTTGGGATCGATCCGCGTCACCTGTTTCCCGCCACACCCGACAAGCGCTACCAATGCAACCGATGCAATAATCTGCAAAACGGCATTTCTTGTCATGTCGTCCTCCTTTTAAAACTTGTAAAAATTAAATGTGTATTTACTACAGATATATAAGTATAAAATCAAAGAGCATGAAAGAAAAGAAAAAAAGTGAAGAAATAAGGCGTTAGAGTGGTGAAGTAATAGAAAGAAAGCCTTCTTTTTTAGTACATTAATTGAATGATTTTTGCCTATCCCGAAACTCAATCACTCCACTATTCCACCCTCCCAATTCTTCACTCCCCATCCGCCTCAAATATACTATCGGGCTTTGCCGGGGAGACAGCCTCACTGGGGGGTGAGGGTGGATTTGCTTTCTTTTTCAGGCTTCTCTTTTTATTCAGACTCTTTTTTGATTGTTTCCGGGCGTTTTCTTTTTGCATTTTTCTTGCCCGTAATACCCGAAGGGTATCTTCAACAACCTGCAGACGGGGTTTGGCTTCTTTCAGACATAAATCCGACTCGGGGAAAGAGTCGCACAATTCAATATAGAGATCCCGGGCAGTCACATTCTTTTCCAGCTTGAAATCGTAGAGCCACGCCGCAGCATAGATCGACCGCCGGCCATATATCAGGTCGGGATAGGTTTCATAAATTTTCAGATACTCTTCGATAGCGCTCTCCATATCATCATCGGCAAAAAGTTTCTGCTCTGCCGAATTAAACCGATACTGGGCGGTATCTTCCCGGGTCTGAATCGTTACTTTCTCGCCCTTTGCCTGCTGGGCCTGTTTTGCATAGATATTAGTGGGATACTTTTCTATCAGCATGTTAAAGAAACTGTCGGATGTTGCCGTATCGTTTTTAGCGTGACGGCTTATCCAGCCAGCGGCATAGAGTGCCTTTGGAAGGGAATCATCACGCAACAATGTATCCGATGCCAGCGCGGTGTAGTACTTGAGCGCAGAGTCGGGTTCATCGAGACTGAGCCAGAACAGCTCTCCTATACGGAACATCTCCAGCCCCCAGTCGGATGTTGCCGTATCTGCTGCACTCGCAGTATCGGTCGAATCCGGTTCACCCCGGTACCGGGCCAGTAATTTCAGCGCTTCGCTACGCTTTGCTGCGCGCTCTTTGATCTCGGGGTCTTTTGCCAGTGACGCCGCCTTGACAAAACATTCCTCCGCTTTCTCGTAATCACTCTTGTTTTTCTGATAGATAATTCCCAGCTCAAACCATGCTTCACCAACAACATCGCTTGTGTCATACCGCTCGGTAATCCGCTCATAGCTCGCAATAGCATCATCGTACCGCTCCATTTGCACCAGAATCGCACCTTTTTTCAACAGTATTGCGGGGATTTCATTTTGATACTGTTTTTTCTTTAGCATCCCATCGGCCAGATCCAGGGCGGTTTGCAGAGAATCAATTTTCAGATAACAACTCAACAGCGCATAATCGATCCGGTAGTGGAGCTTATTCAAACCCCGTTTACGGGGACTGGTTTTCAGCAGGTTAATGGCTTTATCATACTGATGGAGATCCATGTATAAATCGGCAATCTGCAAAAATAGCTTCATCTTCTCGACAGGGTTTTTGATCGATTTTCTGATTTTTTCCAGAATTTCGAGTGCCATAGCCTTGCCTTCCCGGCGAATTGCCACCTCGGCAATCAGCACCGAAACCTGCTCGTTTTTATTGAGCTGAGGATATTTTTCGAGAATATAATTGAATGTCTGTTCCGCTTTATCGAGTAATCCATCTTGCAGGTACGCTTTTCCCAGATAGAGATAGGACTCGGGTACGTGAGGGCTCTGGGGAAATTCTTTCTGCACCTGGCGAAGCCGGCGGATTGCACGGCTGTGCTC
This sequence comes from Chitinivibrionales bacterium, assembly GCA_014728215.1. Taxonomy (NCBI): domain Bacteria; kingdom Pseudomonadati; phylum Fibrobacterota; class Chitinivibrionia; order Chitinivibrionales; species Chitinivibrionales bacterium. The sequence goes on along the minus strand of WJLZ01000133.1, from coordinate 28,320 downwards.
CTTTTTGTAAAAATGTGCTTTTCCCATCAGAAAAACAGCATCATCATGCCATTTCTCCTGCTTATGGTACACATCGAGCACCTTCAGACTCTTTGAAATCGCCGAATCATATCCCATAGCGATGTTCGAAGGCAATTCGATCGTCGAGTCGGGATGCTCCTGCATTAATTTTTTATGTTCCGAGTACGAACTATTGAAATAGGCTTTGGCATTGTAAAACGTATTAAGATATGCACACCCTCCCAGCAAAAGCAGGCAGAAGGAAAGTATGAGGACCAGATGATAGAGTGAAGACGTGCCGATTCGTTTCATAAGTCTTGAGGTAAAATACATAATAATGCGCTTAAACTGTAATAGTCGATTCATAAACTGATTTAAAAGTATATTTTAGTTTACTTTGTTACCGCAGACAGGCATGTATTTTTAACACAGATATAACTTCCATTGCACACACAAACAATCATGAAATACAAATTTTCCTCATTTTTCTCTTCTTCGAAATACCTTCTTTTTGCCCCTGCTCCATCTCAAAAGTTCTCTCCTTCAGGTATTACTGTTTGCGTGCTTTGTTTATTGCTTATTTCCTCATCCAAAATTCATGCACAAACAACAGCTTCTTTTGAGAGAGATACCGCGCACACAGATTCTGCCGCCGATACGCTGCATGATATTTCGACTGCAGAAGACAAACTAACCGCTACCACAGATTCAGCAGCATCCTCAGATACAGCCGTTACCATGGGACAACCACCCAATGATTCACTACGGAAACAGCATACCCAGACCCGATTAGACTCGCTTAAGGCCGATTCTTTGAGAAAAGCTGCGCTCAAGGACTCCCTGCTCGAAATGAATGCCTATTATAAAGGCCTCTATGCACGTTTTCCTGAATATGTTGATTCCTTTTACAATCCTTCTCATTTTTATACCTGGCAATTGTTCAACACCGACGGAAGCGGTATTTCCGAAGCGCTCCGGTTTTCACCCATGGCGATTTCGACCCGCTTTTCTCTCTCTTCGAGCTTGAATCGATTTCTCTACTACGGCTTTCCTTCAGGATTCGGTGCGCCGGTGCCTGAAACCGGTATTTTTCCTATCGGTTTCGACCCGGTTGACGGAACCGATTTTTTCAGCAATGCCGAAGCTTCCCGGATTAATTTCGGTGGCCCAGGCGATAATACCATAGAGCTTCATCCCTACAATATCACCACCCCCGAGATGTCGATTTTCTGGGAAAACGGCGTATTCAGTGAGAATATTCTCGATATCAGATTCGCTCGCCCTCTGGCATCAAACCTTCAACTCGGGGTCTTTTCCAGCTACCGGTTCCTTGCTCATGATGAATACTCTCACCGTCCAGGGGATATCTATAACTTTTTCAAAAATTCGTACGATTTTTTTGGCGCCGATACGTCGGCAGTGGCGAACAAGGGCACCAACCCCCTCACCGATGAACTTGCAATAGGCATTCATCTTGAGCAATACAAAGACAGGGATGCGAAAAACTACTTCACCTACGAATATTCCGATATCAAAGATGAACTACTTTATCAGCAACAGAACAGCACCATGCCCTCCGATACCGCACCACTGCTCTGGGAACGCCTCACCCAGTATCGCAACGACATAAGGTTCGGGATGACCGGTCTTGGCCGCGGGCCTCTTCGGGGAGACATGCAACTCTCTGTCGACAGGGATGTCAATAAACGTCACCCGCTCTCGGGGATATACTGGGACGGCTCCCGGAAACGGCAGGGCGCCCTTACACGAATCGGTTGTCTGCTCAAACCCTATCTTCTTCTGGGAAACGATACTCTCTTTGCCGACTATCTCTTCGATAACAGCAAAAAAATCCTCTACACCAACGACCGGTGGCATTCGACTGGCCACCGGACAAAAACGGGATATGTACATCCCTTTCAAATGGGTACAATCCAGGGTTTGGTTAAAGGATCCGCCGGACATCGTTTCTTAACCATCGAAGATTCCAGCGGACATGTCTGGACCTGGGATGCAAAAGTACAAGGCGAGGTTTTCAATCACACCCTCAATCTTTTCGCTCAACAGGATGCCAATCCATACGAAATTCCCTATGACGTCTCCGAAAAGATATCAGGACTTGTATTCGATACCTACCGGGCTTTTGGTGCAGAAGCATTTTTTGCCGGTAAAAAACTCGGCCTGGCAGTCGGGTATGCCTATCTGGACGGCATCGACAGCGCCACGGTTAAACATTCCTGGCCCCACGGCATTGCACCCTACGAACAACCACAATCGGTATTCACTATCGCCCCGGTATTCGGCAAATGGCACGGCCTCACCTTCAGTTCACGATGGATGATTTCCGATACCAAACCCTATACCAAATCCCAGACCGCACTCACCTGGGATATTGTCGCCCGGGGAGGACGGCAACATATCATTCTCGATCTGGCCCTCGACTACTGGAGTGAGAGAGGTGATATCAGGCTGGGCAGCCCCGAAAACCGGGATATCTGGAGCCGGGAAATATACGACCTCTACTTTAAAACAACGGTCCATATCAAATCATTCCGCCTCTTTTACAAAATAGACAACCTTCTCAACCGTCAAATAGCCTATGTTCCGGGCTATATCATGCCGGGGATTACCTTCCGGTGGGGATTCAGCTGGTTGATTAAGGGATAGGGATAAGAAAAGTCCTTCTTCTCATTTTCCTTTTCCCGTCTATCCCACAATAAGAATTTCTCTTTTATAGGACTTTCCATTATAGCGCAGCAAAAAGATATACATTCCCGGCGCGATCCGTCTGCCCTTTTGATTACGGCAATCCCACCGGGTAACCCTTGGTGACGTACCTTCGATAAGGTATTCGCTGTGACTCCAGACAAGATCGCCGTCAATGGAACGGATCGACGCCTCCATGCGCTCGTTCTCCTGTAATTCGGCAGCTATGAAATCATAGTTGACATGAGGAACGGGATGTGAAAGGCGGACAACATTGGGATAGACGATCAACTGTTCAACAGGGCGGCGTTTCAGATACAATGTTGCGATCATTTCCGGCTGCAGCAAATCGAGGGTGAGGGTATCCGACGAAAAATAACCCTTTGCTGAAGCATAGAGGTGCGCAGCACCGAACCGGGTAAAATGGATAATCGTGAATCCGCCGGTAATGGGATAGGAATAATATTTCGTATCATCCGGGGCTCTCCAGTAGAGGGTTCCCTGCTCTATGGTCCGTGGCACTTCTCCAGCCGTATCCAGTAACGATACTTTCACATAACCGAGAGGCAGGTCGATATTTTTCCGCAAAGGCGTAGTATCGACCTGCACCTGTTGTCTGATATCGCCCGATTGTGCTCCTATATACAGGGTTTTCGGATGCATGGCCTCGCCTGCTTCCAAAATCGAAAGCCCGATGCTGTCGGTGATACCCAGGACGTTCTGATTGTTGTCGTAAATCGACACATTGCTTACGGAATTTCTGCTTGTGTCCCGCACATGTATGACAACTGAATGTGGTGTAAGCCTGCATGCCAGTGCGGCATCGGGGATACCCCGTCCATAGGTGTTGTCGATTGTATCCTGCCAGGGTGTGAGCATGCATGATGCATAGAGGTACGAACGAATCATCTCAGCGGCATGCCCGGGATGGCTCTGTTGAATAAGCGCACAAACGCCCGCGGTTATTGGTGAAGAATAGGAAGTGCCCGATTCCAGCCGGAAGCCGTCGATACCATGGGGCACATTCACGATGCTTCCATAGGCCACGCAATCCGGTTTGATTCGTCCGTCAGCAGTGGGGCCATGACTGCTCCACAGGGCAACAGCGCTGTCTTTGCCTACCGCACCCACGGCAACGACCCCTTCTACATCTGCGGGGGCATTCAGTGTGGAATCGCCGGTTGCGGTAAGCATACCGTCATTACCTGCCGAGTTGACAATCAACATGCCCCGCTCGACCGCGGCCCGGGCAGCCAGGGAAACAATAGTCGACCGGCCGTCCATGTCCTCGAAAGTATAATCTTCATCCGGCGGATCAAAGGTATACCGGTATCCGAGGGAGCTATTGACAATGTCAACACCCAGGCTTTCGGCCCAGACAATCGCCGCAGCCCAGTTGTCTTCTTCGATATGCCGTTCGTAAGCGGCTTCTTCGGTGCGGGCAAGCACAAACCGGGCCCCCCATGCCGCTCCCATGAATGTGCCCGGAGCGTAACCGGCCACCAGCGACAACGTTTTCGTGCCATGATCATCGCTCTGAGAAACATCGCCGTCATGGTCAACAAAATCGCTGTCGGCAACAACCGAATGATGCTCATGTACATAGGAAAACACATCATGGTCGAGATCGAATCCGCTGTCTAAAAACCCGATCACGACCCCCTCACCCGGAGGAGCGCCGTAGCGAGAATCAATAAACACATGGGCGGCGGGAATCGAAACCAGATTAAGCTGATCCTCGCTGAATCCGTATCGTTCATTTTTCAGACTGCGACTCTTTCGCAGACCTGGTTGAACCGGCGTCGGTGGTTTTCTGATGAAAGTACGGACCGGGAGCACCGTTTTGACACAGGAAAGAACGCTTACCCGGTCGAGCAGCGATGCATGACAATCGAAACTTGCAGCATTGGCCCATTTAAAGGTATGCACAAGACGGGCGCCGAGTTTTGTTACCTGGCGGATATTCTCAGTCGATACGGGAATATCACTGTAATGATGCCGCGGAAAATTCGCTTTTGCCCGTCGTTTTGCAGCACGGGTCGTTATACGGCTTTTGTGAAGACTCTGAGGTTTACCTTCAAAAACAACCCATACCGAAAGGGTTGTGTCCATTTCAGTAAAGGAAAGGAGCTTCGCATTTAAAGCGGCATGAACCGGGATTACGGTTATAAAAAGCCAGGTAATGAACAGCACAGGGGATCTCATGAGAGTTCATCGAATGCCGGCAGCCGCCGGTCTCGTACAGGTGAAAATAAAGAGAGGCGCTGGTGCGCCTCTCTTTTATGAAAACATATGATTTTACACTACGGTTTACTTTATTCTGACGATTTCGATACGCCTGTTCTGGGCCCGTCCGGCGGCAGTCCTGTTGTCGGCAATCGGGCTGCTTGAGCCAAAACCGACCGCACGCATCCGATGGCCTTCAATCCCCCGGGACATCATGTACTGTCGTACCGACTCGGCCCGCATTTGTGAAAGACGTTTATTCGCCGAACTCCTCCCGATACTGTCGGTATGTCCACGTATCTCAATCTCTATTTCGGGATACTTTTTCATCTCTTCGATAATCGGATCGAGATGCTTGTAGGAATCGAAACTCATCTCAGCACTGCCGCTGCTGAAATTTACACCCCGCATGATCTGGTGTTTCGGCATTTTTGACTCCTGCTTTTTCTCATCCGGACAGCCGTCCTTATCATTGAGATTATTGAATGTCTCGGGCTCATTCGGACATTTGTCTTTTAAGTCGGGAATACCGTCCTTGTCGTTATCGATATCCGGACAACCATCATCATCCTTGAACTTATCGAAATCTTCGACATCGTTGGGGCATTTGTCCAGAGAATCCGGCACGCCGTCTTTATCGTTGTCATAATCAGGGCAGCCGTCCTTGTCTTCAAATCCATCGAAATCTTCAGCAACCAGAGGACATTTGTCTTTTGTATCGATAATACCGTCTTCGTCGTTATCAGGGTCGGGACACCCGTCTTCATCCTCGAATCCATCTTTGTCTTCGGGCTCTTTGGAGCATTTATCTTGCTTATCCAGCACACCGTCTTTGTCATTGTCCTCTTCAGGGCACCCGTCCGAATCTTCAAACCCGTCGATATCCTCGGCATCCTTGGGGCACCGGTCGTCTTTATCTTTTATACCGTCACGATCTTCATCCTGCGCCGAAAGGAATCCGCACCATCCAAAGGCAAACTGTACTCCCAGTTTTGGTACCGGTGAAGTAGAATATCTTCCGCCGTCGACCGCCCAGGTTGTCCGGTACTCATCGGAATCCTGAGACAAGCCGATATCCGCACCGAGCTGCACATAAACGCCCACCGGCGCGGTAATGCGGATACCCGGTGACAGCCACATGGGTTCGCCCAGAAGCTCATCGGGCCGGTTGATCACCGTATTACCACGGAACTCGCCGGCATAATCGACATAAATGGTAAGTGCATCGACCGGAGTATAAGTAAGCGCCATATTTGCCAGTCCAGTTATAGCCCTGCTACCGTCGGGAATGGCAATACCACCGTTCACCGTGATTTCCAGAGGAACGTTTTCGGCAGCTGCCTTGATATCAAAAGTCCAGCAGAGCATCGCTTTTACAACAAAAGAAGTTGCCGACATGACATCAGCATCTTGACCGGCATTATTAACATTGCCGCCTTCGGAAAAACTTTTAGAAGTATAATATGCATGACGGGGATAGATGCCATGATCCATCATCTGGGTAACACCAAAACCAGCAGCAAGATAGTAGGCTTGATAAAAAACCCGGGGTTCGGTAGGGCGGGGGTAGAGAATCTTTGTGGAAAATTCCAGATCACCGATACCAAAGGCCGAAAGATCATCATACAAATCGCTGCCGTCCCACATAAAAGGAATGCTGACTCCGATATCCCAGAACGAAGCCACTCCCAGAGCAAGATAGGCATTGGATGAAATGAATTTGCCGTTTTCTTCGGCACCTGCAGAAAATCCCGTTTCACCATCCGGCACCTTATCCCATCTGATAAAGGGCGATGATGAAAGTCCTTGTGCGTAATTCAGCCCTGCACCGACATTCATTTTCGATTTTCCAAGAGTCTTACCGGATATCGTGCGCGTTATCCCTTTTTGACCATTGGTATTAAGATTTCCTGCAGCAATACCCCACAGCAGACTTCCACAAAGTACGGTTTTTACCATCAAACGTACCATAAAGGCGCTCCCCTTAGTTAAGTACTAATCTATCCGGTGCAACTCTACCCGCCGGTTCATTGCCCGGCCGTCCGCAGTCCGGTTGCTGGCAATGGGATCTTCTTCACCCATGCCTACCGCTCTCAGACGGGACGGATCTATTCCTCTGGTTACCAGATAATTCATAACAGCTTCTGCCCGTTTCTGAGACAGAATCTTATTCGCGCTATTGCTTCCAATGCTGTCGGTATGGCCTCGGATCTCAACTTTTACCTCGGGCCATTCTTTAAGCGACTCATATACTTTTTCTAAAATCTGATAGGAATCGCCGGTAAGCACTGCGCTACCGGACTCAAAATTGACACCTCGGAGAACAACCCGGCCCCGCTTGATTTCCTTGGGCTTGGGTTTCTGCATGGGACATCCATTATTCTCGGGAACACCTTTTGTATCAGGACATTTATCCACACTATCGGGAACACCATCCTGATCGTTATCCAGGTCGGGACAGCCGTCGTGATCCATAAACCCGTCTCTGTCTTCAGGATCGGCCATACACTGATCGGATGTATCGGGAACACCGTCCATGTCGTTATCGAGATCGGGACAGCCGTCATCATCTTCAAAACCGTCGACATCCTCAGCCGCCATAGGACACTTGTCTTCCAGATCAGGAACCCCGTCTTTATCGTTGTCGAGCTCAGGACACCCATCTTCATCTTCAAAACCATCCTTATCTTCAGGATCGGTCGGACATTTATCATCTAAATCGGATATGCCGTCCATATCGTTATCGAGATCGGGACAGCCGTCGGTATCTTCGTATCCATCAAAATCTTCCGGGTCCTTGGGACAGCGATCGATATTATCTTTAATACCATCCTTGTCTTCATCCTGGGGAAGGATAAAACCACACCATCCGATTGTCAGATTCGCCCGCCATCGAGGCTCAACATTTGTCTCAAAGAGGTTATTATCGACGTTATAGGTATGATGGGTCGAATCGGCTGAGAGATTGATATCTCCACCAAGGGTAATGTAAAAACCGCCGGGAGGGGTAAAGGAAATTCCGGGCGACAGGCGAATCGGATCTTCCCCGAGACGGAACCCGTCTTTGACGTTGCCCACTTTGGTTTCGCCGCTGAATTCGGTAAACATTCCAAACCACTTTGAAGGATGATATTCGAATCCGAGATTGAGCAGAAACAGATTATCCAGATCTTTATGCATGGTAAACCGGGCGCCGAAATTCAGATGCAGTTGAAGTGGCGCTTTTCGTTGAAACTGATTGAGATCCAGTGTCCATAGCATCTTGAGATCGAGTTCAGTTGCTTTCGACGTATACATTGCCGTAACATCGCCGGTGTCCGAATCGGTCTCCCGGAAATAATAGGTATGACGAGGTATCCAGCCGTCATCTCTGCTCCCGGTCGGAATACTGATTCCGCCGAAAAAAGCAACCTCGAATACCGTTGAGTGAGGATAGGGCGGATATTGAAACTTGCCGGTTAACTCGAGGTCACCAAAATTGCCGGTAAGTCCGAACGGATCGTCATCATCAATAAATATATTATCCCAGTATACCGGCATGGTGAGCGAAAAATCCAGAAAATTAGTGGCACCATAGCCAATGCTTGGAAGCAGGTTGGCGGTAAACATTCCGATATCGGTGGAAGAATCACCATTAAGGGCATGGATAAAATTCTTGTCAAGACTTGCCGCGGTATTTGCACTCACCACCAAACGGCCCATACGCAATGTTTTGGCCGAATGAGTATAGAACAAACCGGTTTGTCCGTTGCGATTGATTATGGGCGCGGGAGAAATAGCGCTTAAACTAACAGACGTAAAAACACACAGAAAAATAGACAAACGGCAAAAGCAAGTGGTCATAAGAGTCTCCATCCAGCCTATAAATCAGGCACTTGGATGATATCATAGTGTATACAATATGTCAAATAAAAATAATCATTTAGATAAGAAATGTGCAACAACCTTTGATTTTTAATCTTTTTTGAATAATGGACATTATGATTCCGAGAAGATATACTTTAAAAATCGGCCCATTAAAATGGTAATATTCAACAGGTGTGGCACAATTCATGGCCTTATCGAACTATGCTCAACTCCAGGAAAAAGTAAGCGGCATCAGCAACCTGCCGACACTTCCGCAGATTGCATCACGGCTTGTAACAACGATCAACGATCCGACGACATCGGCAAATGACGTTGCTTTTCTGGTCAGCCAGGACATGTCATTATCGGCAAAAGTGCTCCGGCTTGCAAACAGTGCTTTTTACGGAATTCCCAGGAGTATAACAAGTATCCAGCAAGCGGTGGTGATTCTGGGTATGAAAGTTATTAACACCATGGTACTCAGTCTGACGGTCTTTGATATGTTTCCCCAGGACAAAGGTTCCCGCCTTTTTAATCGCGAAGCTTTCTGGCGCCATTGTTTAGGCTGTGCGCTCATATCGCGCATACTTGCCGACACCATGAAATCCTTTGTTATTTTTGATTCTGAGGAAGCGTTCGGTGCGGGACTGCTGCATGATATTGGAAAAGTTGTCATGGAACAGTACTTTCATGAAGATTTTCATAAAGCGCTGACCCTTGCGCAGGAGAAAAATATTTCCTTTTTTGATGCGGAAAAAGAGGCTCTCGGATTCACCCATGTGGATATTGCCGGCTGGCTGACCGAAGACTGGAACCTTCCCCAGGAACTGCTGCTCCCACTTATTCATCACCATGCACCTGCGGAAAGTCAGGAATATTCCGATATTGTTGCACTCTGCCACTATGCAGACTGGCTCTGTTATCAAACCGGAATAGTTATCGACAGTTCCTATGCGGCCCCGAAGCTGGATGAACAGTCTGTTGCCAAACTGAACATCGACCAGAAGGTGATCGAAAAAATTAAAGGATCTATCGATCAGGAATTAAAGAAGATGACGGTCTTTTTCGATCTTGTTTCGGGTAAATGAAAATGTGTTGAAATATTGATCCGCCGTATCAGGATCAATACTCCAGCTTTCACTGCAGTTCTTCGATCGATATAAGCGGCTGGTCCTTTTTCACATTTTCGCCGTCAGCAATGAGAAACTTAACAATCCTGCATTTTATTGGAGCTTCAATTTCATTAAACAGTTTCATTGCTTCGACAATACAGACCTTATCGCCCTTTTCAACGATATCGCCTTCACTGACAAACCGCGGCTTTCCCGGTCCTGCGGCAGAGTAGAATGTCCCGACCAGCGGGGATATTATTGATGTGCCGGTTTCCGGTTCAGCAGTACTTTTCGGTGCACCGGGGGCTTCGGCGGATGTTTCCTCGACAACGTCTTTTGTCCCAAGATGCCGAATCGATTCAGACACTTTAATCGATTTTCTCCGGGCGGATTTTGACGCCGCGCCCGGACCATGAAGCGTCAGGGAAAAATCTCCTTTAGCGATAACCAATTCATCAAAAGCGATTCCTTGCGCATTTGCCAGAAGCTCACTGATTCCGGAATAATCGACCGGATCGAGGATGCGTTTGACTTTTTCTTCTACTTTCGACCGGGCAGCGGACTCCTGTTCACACTGAGCGATTTTTTGCTCTTCCTGTCCCATCTGACGCAATTCGGTATCGGCGGGTATTTCCGGCCGCTGGTCCGGCGGAAGCTTGCGCCATTTGAAATACTCCAGCGAGGGTTTCGGAAGAACACAATAGGAAAGAATATCCTCTTCGTGCTCGATTAGTTCGGGATCAAGCCCTGCCGTTGCCTTTGGAAGCATCGGCGGGAGATTATCGGCCGGCCGATGATCGACAGGTTTTTCATCTCCCATAATCTGTTTAACGAATTCCGGATCGACGGGTCCAGGAGATCGTCCATACAGGCCCCGCACATAATCTTTCACTTCATTAGGAACCATTTTATACCGTTTCCCGGTCACTACATTGACAACCGCCATAGTCCCGACAATCTGACTTGTTGGCGTTACCAGGGGCGGATATCCGAGATCTTTTCGTACCCGGGTCACCTCTTCAAAAACCTCGGGCAGCTTATCGAGGGCGCCCTGCTTATCCAGCTGGGAACGAAAATTGGAAATCATACCGCCGGGAATCTGATGCACCAGGATGTGAGGATCGATCACGGCCCTGGAAGCCGACCGCTGGATCCGTTTGGGTGCCAGACTTTCCATGAATGTGGCGACCTTCTGAAGCGCATCCATATCGAGATCAGGAGAATAGCTGGTTTCTGAAAAGATGGTTGCCAGAGCCTCGACCGGAGGCTGGGAAGAAAATCCGGCCAAGGTGGATATTGCACAATCGATCGCCCCTGCTCCTGCTCGTACCGCCTCGACATAGGTTGCCGTGGCCATACCACTCGATGAATGACAGTGGAGCTGGATCGGAACACGCACTTCTTTGATAAGCGTACCAACCAGCCGTTCTGCTGCAAAGGGAGTCAGAATACCCGCCATGTCTTTAATGACCAGTGAATCGATTCCGATAGCAACCTGTTCCTTTGCATACTCAATATACTTTTCGATTGTATGAACAGGGCTTATGGTATAGGAAAGCGTTCCCTGTGCATGACCGCCATGCTTTTTAACCGCTTTCACGGCAGATTCAAGATTTCTTGTATCGTTGAGTGCATCGAAAACCCTGAAAATATCCATGCCGTTTTCACAGGCCAGGGCAACAAACCGATCCACAACATCGTCGGCATAATTGCGATATCCAACCAGATTCTGACCACGCAGAAGCATCTGAAGCGGGGTTTTTTTTGCCTTGGATTTTATCATTCTCAGACGTTCCCAAGGGTTTTCCCGCAAAAAACGGAGGCAGACATCAAATGTCGCACCGCCCCATACTTCAAGTGAGTAATACCCCACATTGTCGACCGTATCGATAATGTTCATGATATCATCAGTACGCATCCGGGTCGCCCATAATGATTGATGTGCATCACGAAAGGTCGTGTCGGTAATTCGAAGCGGTATTTTGTGCAGTTTTTCTTCTTTTGCTTCTTTTTTTGGCTGGTGCTTTTTAGACATGGAAATTCTCCTTAACTGGCAAACATCCCGATACTGGAATACTTCTCAAATCGTTTTTGCACAAGTTTCTGGCCGGATGAACGATTTAATTTATTAATATGCTTAACAAGTGCTTTTTTAACATTTTCTGCCGTGGCTTGATAATCATGATGTGCACCGCCGGCCGGTTCAGGAATTATTTCATCGGCAATTCCCAGATCTACCAGTGATGGTGCCGTAAGCTTGAGCGCTTCGGCGGCTTCAGGCGCCTTTGCAGCATCACGCCACAGAATCGCCGCACACCCTTCAGGAGTAATAACCGAATAAATAGAATACTGGAGCATCAGTATAACGTCGCCAACACCGATTCCTATTGCCCCACCGCTGCCGCCTTCACCCATAACACAGGCGATAACCGGAACTTTGAGCTGGGCCATTTCGATGAGATTCCGCGCAATGGCCTCATGCTGACCCCGTTCTTCAGCATCCTTCCCCGGAAACGCACCCTGCGTATCGATTAATGTTACCACCGGAATTTGGAATTTTTCTGCAAGTTTCATGAGGCGAATCGCCTTCCGGTAGCCTTCGGGCCGGGCCTGGCCGAAATTACGCTTGATATTATCCTCAACACTTCTGCCCTTATTATGGCCGATAAGCATAACCCGGCGGCCTTCAAGAGTAGCAAAACCCCCGATAAGCGCCTGGTCATCAGAAAACCGCCGGTCGCCGTGAAGCTCGAAAAATTCGCTGAACATTATCGAAATGTAATCATCCAAAATCGGCCTTTTAGGATGGCGGGCGATCTGAACAATCTGCCAGGGTGTCAGATTCTCGTATATTTTTTTCCGGTGCTCATCGCACTCCTTCTCAAGTTCCTTGATCTGATTGGTAAAATCTCCCTTTTTATCTTCCGACAACTTCTTGAGCTTGGCTATCATATTTTCGATTTCAACAATTGGTTTTTCAAACTCCAGCGTTGGTTCCATGATACGCGCCTCCGGTTAAGATTTCGGCTTGTAATAAGCGAGTAATGCGGCAAGTGTATTTTTCATGTCCTTCCGCTGCACAATGCAATCGATAAAACCATGTTCGAGAAGATATTCCGCTGTCTGGAAATTATCGGGAAGCTTATGTTTGATAGTTTGTTCGATAACCCGCCGTCCGGCAAAACCGATCAGGGCGCCCGGCTCAGCGATGTTGACATCTCCGACCATTGCATAAGATGCCGACACTCCACCGGTCGTGGGATGGGTCATGACCGATATGTAGGGAAGGCCTCGTTGGTCGAGACGGGCAATCCCGGCACAGGTCTTGGCCATCTGCATCAGTGAAAGCATCCCCTCGTGCATGCGTGCGCCACCCGAGGCAGAAAAAATAATGTAGGGAAGGCGATGATTATAGGCGAGATTTGCCGCCTGAAGTATTTTTTCGCCAGTCCCGCTTCCAAGGCTCCCGCCCAGAAAACGGAAATCCATTACCGCAACCACAACCGAATTCTTATTGATCTCGCCCGTGCCGGTAATGACCGATTCATTGAGACTGGTTTTTTTCCGGGATGCAGCTACTTTTTCGGTATAGGAACCCTTGGCATCGGAAAAGGTCAGCGGATCGGAAGGGGTAATCTCCTGGTGAATCTCTTTAAACGTACCGGTATCGAAAATCTGTCCGATTCGCTCATAGGCAGTAATCCGGCCATGAAAATTGCACCGGGGACAAACACTTAAATTATTGGTCCAGTCTTCTTTGAAAACATGGGCTTTGCACGATCCACAGCGTATCCAGAGTTCATCTTTTACTACCTTTTTTTCATCCTTCGGTTTTGTGAACCAACCCATAGTGAACCCATCCTTTTGTCAAGGTAGATTCGAATTTCAAGATTCGAAATTCGAATAAGAATACTTTCCTGCACTTTTTACGGTACCAATCACCTGTCACCTTCGCTCCGACGGATACCGGGACGAATGTAATTTACCCGACACGACGCCCTCACAGCCTGGATTCATTTCCCATATTCATGGCTCGAGTTTACTGTTTGCCATATTGCATTCTCCCGCCGGGCAAAAGCGACCTTGTCAAACGAAAATTGTTTCTTAAGATAAAAAAACCTCAAAATGCGCTTGCCTTAAAAGGCATTTTGAGGAAATCCATTCCCGCCTGCGCTGGCTAAACCGGCCCACACCGGACTTGATTCACCTGAATAAAATTTTCTCTCTTAGGCTTATGCACCAGCCCGGCCGATAGCCATATCGACCGCTCTCCACATCAACCCCATAACGCAATAAATTACATCTCTGCAAAAGTATCAAGCAAACGACAACGGCTTATCCAGGATAAGAATAATAATTCGCTCGCCCGTTTGGGTGCTGAGGTCTGTATGGAGGCTGACAACCTTACGCCGGACTATGGTTTTAATCATGCCATCCAGTATCGGACGGTTACTCTCAATCAATTCGATACGCATCTGCTTGACCAGATCCCGCCCCTTTGCCTGTCGCTCGGCCTTTGAAAGCTTCAACTCCGCCTTGGTCAGAATCCCTTTCAGACGGATGATCACCATATCACCAATGATAGAGGTCCTGGTTTCAAGCGGACCCCGCCCCATATATTCTTTCTCGAATTTTGTCACCGCATCACTGATAGCGGCTTCGACTTGTCCCTTTGAGAGTAATTTACGTGACATGGTTATCCCAGGTTAAAATAAGATGGCGTTCGCCGGTTTCCGGTCGCTGGATAGCGGAGAGATAGGCATCTCTCTCACCATCCGGAAACAAGCAACCAGCATCCAGCACCTGCGCACGTCCGAAACGGCGACACGGCTATAATTTAATTTCCGATCAAGATTTTTTGCAAAATATCCGATAACTATATATAATGGTATAAAATAACATTTTACGAAGGATTTGCCGTATGATTATTGTTACCGGCATGCATCGAAGCGGAACCAGCTGTATTTCGGGTCTCCTGGAGAAATGCGGCCTCAGCCTGGGCACAAGTCATCCGATTCACGACAACAAGCATCCCACTAATCCAAAAGGACATTTCGAAAACCTTCAGACGATTGCGATTAACGAGACCATACTGAAACATGCTGGCGGTACCTGGTGTACTCCGCCTCCCCACAAGAATATTGCCACAATCGGACAACAGGTCGGCCATTTTATCCAGGCCTTTTCCAAAAGTTTCAACGGCGATATTGTGAAAGATCCCCGCACCTGCCTGACTATCGATGTTTGGGAGCAATTTTGCCCTTCAATAGAAAAAATTGTCTTTTGCCTCCGCAACCCCCTGGCTGTCGCCAAATCGCTCAACTCCCGTGACGGAATTCCGATGGAGATCGGGCTGGGACTCTGGTTTCACTACGTTACGCAATTTTTTCAAGGGGTGAAAAAAGCACCGGTTATTATCGTCGAATATGACAACTTGGCGGACAACTTTGAATTTGAATTTTCCAGCCTCATAAGCGCTCTCAATATCCCTCTCTCACAGGAGGAAATGCTTGAGCGGACCTCGGGCTTTTACGAAAAATCCCTGAATCACGGCGCTACCTTCGATGAACTCTACCTGTCGGTCCTGCCGCCCCATATCCGTGACGCCTATAAAGTGCTTAAAAAGCGTACATTCTCGACCATGTGCACGACGGCGTGAGGGTAAGGGATCGAAAGATCGAAGAGAAAAGCTTATCTTCACCAGGATTTCGGGTTTCGAATTGCGAGTTTATATAAGATGGAGGCGGCATCCAGATTCGAACTGGAGAATAAAGGTTTTGCAGACCTCTGCCTTACCACTTGGCTATGCCGCCTGAAATTCGGGGAGGCCCATAAAAAGGAATGGAGCGAGAGACGAGATTCGAACTCGCGACAACCACCTTGGCAAGGTGGGGCTCTACCAACTGAGCTACTCTCGCCCGAAACATTAAAAGATAGTTTATGATTTAAGTAGTGTCAATAGAAAGATTGCGGCTGAGACAGAGTAAAAGAGATAAACGATGAGGACTAA
This sequence comes from Chitinivibrionales bacterium, assembly GCA_014728215.1. Taxonomy (NCBI): domain Bacteria; kingdom Pseudomonadati; phylum Fibrobacterota; class Chitinivibrionia; order Chitinivibrionales; species Chitinivibrionales bacterium. The sequence continues at coordinate 12,420 of WJLZ01000133.1, read as the reverse complement.
TGAGGAGACGTTGGATTAGAGATAACAGTTTAAGACAAAATCCCTCTACCCTGTATCCTGATTTCGACACTTCGGCAGGCTCAGTACATTGCCTGCGACTTTCGACATTCACCACCTTTTCCTTACTTCGGATTCCATGCCTGCGACGTGGTCATGACCGCCAGAATGAAAGCCATCATTCCTACGGCAAGACCGACCTGTTCCTTGAAATTGAACTCCCGTTTGACAATTTTCAGTTTTTTTGTATGTGAGGTATCCTGTTGTGCCTCAGAGGAATCCAGGGAATGTTGCTGATACGTCGTATCGTTCAATTCGTACCCGAAATTCTGTGTCTGTCCTGAAAAGACCAGGGCGGAGCCGAAAAAAATTACAAATAGCAGTTTTTTCATCCTAGAAGTCCGCTGACTAGTTTGTTGATTTCCTTTGGGTTGCCTTTGCCCCTGGTGGCTTTCATCACCTGACCGATAAAAAAGCCTGAAAGCTTTTTCTCGCCTTCTTTGTACCGCTTCGCTTCATCGGGGTGCTGAGCAATAATATCCTCGGTGATACGCTTTAACTCCGATGTATCGGAAATCTGCTTAAGCCCCATTTCATCGATCAGGGCTCCGGGATCTGCATTACGATTCTGGATTTCGGCAAACACCTTTTTTGCAGCATTGGCCGACACTGCGCCGTCTTTGACAAGCCCCAGCAAGTGGCCCAGCCGCCAGGGAGTAACATTCAACTCTTTAAGCCCGGTTTTTTTATCCTTTGCTATTCTGAGCACTTCACCCATCACCCAAGTTGCAGCCATTCTGGCGTCACCACAGGATTTGAGAACCTCTTCAAAATAATCGGCAACCTCCCTGGTATCGGTCAAAATCTCGGCATGTTCTTCGGTGAGATTCATCTGCTGCATGAACCGTTCTTTCCGGGCCTCGGGAAGTTCGGGGAGGTTTTCCTTTACGGAATCGGCCCACTCTTTATCGATAATCAACGGAACAAGATCGGGATCGGGAAAATAGCGGTAATCGTGCGCATGCTCCTTTGTCCGCATCGCCACGGTCCGGTTTTTCTGAGCATCCCATAAATAGGTCTCCTGCCGAATCTGTCCGCCGGATTCCAAGACCTCCTGCTGACGGAGCCGTTCGCTTTCCAGCGCCTTTTCAACGCCCCGGAACGAATTCATGTTTTTCAGCTCGGTTTTGGTGCCGAGTTTTGTCTCCCCTTTGGGTCTCAGCGAAATATTGGCGTCGCATCGAAGGCTGCCTTCCTCCATGTTGCAGTCGCAAATATCAAGATACTGAAGGATTCGTTTCATTCCCGCCAGATAGGCATAAGCTTCCTGCGGACTCCGCATGTCGGGTTCGGTCACGATCTCGATCAGGGGCGTTCCGCACCGGTTGACGTCAAAGAGCGAATCTTCATCCTGGTCATGAATCAATTTACCGGCGTCTTCTTCGAGATGAATCCTCAATATCCGGATTTTCTTTTCGGCGCCGTTTACATGGACCGTTATAGCGCCGTTTTCACAGAGCGGTAATTCGTATTGCGAAATCTGATACCCTTTGGGAAGATCGGGATAGAAATAGTTTTTCCGGGCAAAGATCGATTTCTGCGCGATCGTGCAGTGGACCGCCTCTCCCATCAGCATGGCCATTTCCACGGCATGGCGATTGAGCACGGGAAGTGCCCCCGGCAGACCAAGACACACCGGACACCCATGGGTATTGGCATCATCACCAAACATCGGCTTACAACTGCAGAATATCTTCGTATTGGTTTTCAGTTGCGCATGAACTTCAAGCCCGATTACTGTTTCAAATTCCACCGTTACGCTCCATTACTGTTATCGGTTTGCAGGGAAATATACGAAAATTACCGACCATTATTGCTGTTGTTGCAAGGCTTTGTAGCCTATGTCACGGGGCACAAGATTTTTCTTTGCATAAGATTCGGCTTCTTCCCTGGAAAGGAATTCACCGATGCGCACCCTGAAAAATTCCCTGTTTTTTATTACCGCTTTTTCAATAGATAGTATATCGAAGTATTTTTCCAATTCGGCTTTTCTTTTCTGAGCATTTTCTATGGATGAATAGGAGCCGACCTGAAGCACGTAAGCACCCGCCTTTGTCGGGAAAGAACCTTCTGATGTGGCGCCTGAAGCCTTTTCACAGCGCTCCACCATAGAAATCAATGAAGGATCATTAACGAGCTTATACGCATCTTCAAAATATCGAGTTGCTTTCTCATAGTCGTTTCGCATGTAATAAAGGCTTCCGAGGCGATAGAGGGCTTCAACCCTTACAGGTTCTGCCGCATCGCTGTCAGCGGCAAGAATTTTAAAATAAGATTCTGCCTTGTCTGCTTCCTTTTGAAAGAGCGCATAGGCCAGAATAATTTCGGGATCATCGGGATTTTCTTTATACGCAGCATCGACAAGACCCGCTGCTTTATCATACGCTCCCAGCTCCATTAACCGGGCCGCCGAATCGAGCGGTGAAGTACTGCCTTCAGCAATACACAAAAGCATGCAAATAAGTGCCGGAATACCGGCTCGCCTGACAAAATTTTTACCTTCAAGAATGAGTGTCATCCCGATCAAGAAACCTTTCCGTTTCGCTGCTTGAAGTCTGTGGTGTCTTTTCCGGTTCCGGAGAATGCTCCGAGTGCGGAGCAGGGTCAGGATCAGACACCGGTTCCGGTTGTGGAAGCGCATGGGTTGTAATCTTTTCGGGTTCCTGCCTGCTTTCCAGCTCCTTTTCTAATCGCTTGATAATCTTATCTCTTTTGTGAATCTCAGCCCGGAGCGCAATGTTGTAGTAAACCGACATAAGTATACCGATCAGTAAACCCAGGCCCAGTGCACCGGCAACATAAAGATACACCGGGATGGCAGGTGAATTATAGGAAAATATCTTTGCCGAGACCTGCTGCTTGAAAGGTTCCTGAATAAAGGTAAATATAACTATCCAGGCGATCAGAAAGGATGCGGTAAAAAAGAGTGCCCATTTAAAAAATTTCATATCATATCCTTTCGGCAATAAGGGTCATACCCGAGCTGGCGGCGATCCTGACCTTTAAAATCGTTCCTGATATGTCTCTGTCGCAAGGCACAAGCACATTCTTGCAGCCGTAATCCTTTCCCATCCAGAAACGGTCCTTTTTTTTCTGGCGACCGGTGATCAAAACCCCGGCATTTCTTCCCGTCATGGAATTGTAATACGCCTTGGTAATATCGGTCTGCAGATTAATAAGCTCAGTGAGCCGGGCCTTCTTTTCTTTCTCCGGAACAGCGCAATCCATGGTCGCCGCCCGGGTCTCATCACGCCTCGAATAAGCAAACATGAATGCCGAAGTAAACCTCACGTCCTCAAAGAGAGAAAGGGTTTCCCTGAAATCATCAACCGTCTCCCCGGGAAACCCGACCATGACATCGGTGGTAATGTCGGCATCGGGAATATACGATCGCAGCATATCGATCTGACGCAGATAGTCGTCCCTGGAATACCCACGGTTCATCAGGGTCAGTATGCGGCTTGACCCGGATTGCACGGGGAGATGAACATGGTTGCAGAGTTTGGGATAATCGGCGATTGTCTTTATGAGCTTTTCGGAGCAGTCTTTAGGATGGGAGGTGGTGAACCGAATCCGCTCGAGTCCGTCGACATGATGGATTCGGGCAAGCAGATCGGGAAAGTCATACCCATCGGCATCATAGGAATTAACATTCTGCCCTAAAAGCGTTACTTCTTTTGCCCCCCGGTCGACCGCCCGACCGACCTGCCGCTCAATCTCCTTTACGGAAACCGAATGCTCTCTTCCCCGCACAAAGGGCACAACACAATAAGAACAGTAATTATCACAGCCCCGCATTACAGGGATAAAAACACTGATCGCCGCACGGTGGTGCTTCCCGCCGGGAGAGAGAGAAAGGCCGGCAAGATAGCTGTCGAGTGTCCGGTCGATATACTCGATTTCCGGCGCACCGATCACCCGATCGATACCCGGAATCTCATTTATCAGTGATTCACCCATACGCTCGGCCATGCAGCCGATCACCCAGAGCATCTGTCTGTTACCGGTTTTCCCGGCGGCAATTTCCCGAATCCGGGCCATCGCACGCTGCTCAGCATGGTTCCGGACACTGCAGGTGTTCACAAACACCAGATCGGCAGTATGAGAAGAATCGGTTTTCTTAAAACCCCGGTCATCCAGAAGCGACGCCAACAGGTCGGAATCCGAAACATTCATCTGGCAACCAAAGGTATGAAAAAAATATGTGAGCATAGTAAAACCGGTGTGTCGTGATTTATCGACCTAAAGAAAATTATGAATGAACAGAACTGAATATTTCACTGTAAAAATAACATTTTGCACTGAAATTCTCTGATTTTGACAAATAATTGCGGATTTATGCTAAAGTTACGAGCAAACCGCCCGATATATTAAATGAGTAATACTCCCCAGAACCCTAACCGGAAGAGGCTAACCATGGATGGAGTCAGTTCAGTAGCCCAATCAGTGCAAGCCCTCAATCAGGTCCTCCAGAGCGCCAATAAAGAAACCGTCGAAATGGCCGAAAAAATGGTGAAAGTCAATGTCGAAATGGCCCTCGGCGCCGAGCTGGGTAAAGGTGGGAGTGTCGATGTGTCGGCCTGAATTTTAGTGTAGAATCGCCACAAATAATTTAATATCAATGAATTAGTGCCCTTCAACAAGTCTTGCAACACTATCGCTTAAAGACTAAGGCCCCCGTATTGCCCTTAACTGAATGATTTTGCTTGAATTAGGCGGGTCGGAGGCCGGAATGACGGTCAAACGAATACATCACCGAACGTACGAACAAGACCACTAAGTCGCTGAATCAGCCTAAGATATAGCGTAAACATGTTTCAATTATGAATTTTTCCATGCAGCTAACCGGCTGGTTATAAAGCGATCCATCAATCAAAATATTCCCCATCCACTACAATAAATCATTACAGAGACTCTTGTGAACGCCATAGAATTTATTACCAACACCGAAATATACGATCGAGTCGTCACCGGCAAAATTCCCGAGGCCCGGTCATTTGTATGGATCGCAACCGCCGATATCAAGGACCTCTATGTTGCAAAGGGCACAACGATGGTTCCTTTTCTGGAAATCCTCTCCGACCATGCAGGTAATGGTGTTTCGTTGCGCCTGATGCATGCAAAAGAGCCGGGGCCGGCATTCCGAAAGGATTTTGACCGCTACCCAAAACTTATCGAAGGGCTGGAAAGGATTCTCTGTCCACGAATTCATTTCAAATGCGTTGTTGTCGATGGCGAATTTGCCTATAGCGGCAGTGCGAACCTCACCGGCGCCGGCATGGGTGCGAAAAGCGAGAACAGAAGAAACTTTGAGTCGGGCTTTATCACCTCCAATAAGGATCTTGTTTCACAAATAATGGAACAGTACGATACCGTTTGGATGGGAGCGCATTGCGCCACCTGTCAGAGAAAGAAATATTGTGCCGATTTCAGCGATATTATGTGAACCACTCACCAGATTCCCGATAATGACAAAGGCATTTCCCGAAAGCGGGAAAACCCCGTCTCTTTGCAAGGGAAAGAAAGTGCTTATTTGATACTTAAGCGCATCAGTGCCGGCATAAATATTGCACCTATTTTTTTTATGGGGTTTTTATGAATAGTGCGGGAAAAGAAAATCTCAGTCGCGAATTAGATACTCAGGTCGATCGTTCCAGTGACGAAATTCGGGAGTTCCTCACAAAATTTATCGGCATTCGGAGCTACTCGGAAAAGGAATATGAGGCACAGGAGTTCCTCAATGAATGGTTACAAAGCGCCGGTTTTAAATCACATCTCATAAGCACAGTCGACAAACACTACCGGCGAAAGACCTTCCATTTTCAAAGCAACGGCACTTCACCTGCCCCGAATCTTGCCTGCCCTCTTTCTTCACCGGGCAAGGGGAGGAGCCTGCTTATCAATTCTCACTCCGATGTTGTCCCGGTTCACCATGAAGAGCTTTTCACGCCAAAGGTAGATGGCGACAAAGTGTTCGGACGAGGGGCAGTGGACGCCAAGGGGCAGATTGCCACCTGGATCCTTGCGTTTCTGGCATTGAAACGTGCTGATGTTTCTCTCAGGGGCGAATGTATCGGATCATCGGTGATCGAAGAAGAAACCGGCGGGAATGGATCGCAGAGCTGGATACGGGATCAGAAAAATCGGGATCTGGTTATTGTCATGGAACCGGCCGATTTGATTGTCCACCCCGCGGCGCGAGGGGGACTCTGGTTTCGAATTACCACCACCGGGGTTCCGATTCATCTGGGCCGATGGTGGGAAGGCGAAAGCGCATTTGAAAATCTCGAAATCATTTTAAAGCGGATCAGGGAATGGGAACAGAAGATTGTTGAGGAGAGCAAGGGGATCGACCTTTTTCCCGATAATCCATCGCCGGTACGGGTGAATGTCGGGGTTGTTCGCGCAGGCGACTGGGCAGCCAGTGTACCGGCTGATGCAAAAGCCGAAGGCGGCGTTACCTTTTTACCCAATAAAAACACCAGTCAGATTCATGATGAAATGCGCTCCATCGTCAAGGCCGTTGCCCGTGAAAGGGGCTTTGAGGCCGATATCGAATTCCAGGAACTCCAGAATGAGAGTTATTTCATGGACATAAATCATCCCGGTGTAAAGCTCCTGGATAAAGCCAGGAAAGAGGTACTGGGAACATCGGCCATTTCAGGATATCTGGCGTCATGCGACGCCCAGCTTTTCTATCATAAGGCGGAAATGCCTGCCCTGGTCTTTGGCCCCGGCGACCTTCGGGAAGCCCACTCCGATCATGAATTTATCACCATGCAATCGATTCGTGACGGCGCAAAGATTCTTTCCCGTTTTATCGTTGACTGGTGTGGCGTTGAATAAAGACAGAATTTATGAAATTGTAAAAAAGATATGAGCGAAAATGGTGAAACAATGAAAATACTCATTATTGCAGATATGGAAGGTCTCGGGGGTGTTGTAGCTGCCGAAGAATGCGATGAAACACATCGTGAATATCCGGCGTTTTGTGAGGTCATGACGAGTGAAGTCAATGCTGCGGTTGAAGGAGCTTTTGCCGCAGGGGCAACCGATATCGTTGTTAATGATTGTCATAATTTAGGGCGGAATATCATTCCTGAAAAGCTCCACCCGGATGTAGTACTGGCCAGAGGGCAGCCCCTGCCCGTAATGGTGGCGCCGCTGGATTCCTCGTTCGACGCTCAGATTCTCATCGGCTTTCACGGAAAACGGGGAACCGCCCGGTCGGTCCTCGATCATACATTAACCGAAAAATTTCATCTGATAAAAATAAACGGCGTCGAGTACGGGGAAGCGGCTATGGCCATGGCCTATGCCGGTGAACTCGGTATTCCCACTGTATTCGCATCCGGCGACGATAAACTGGATGCAGAAATAAAGCAGGTCATCCCGAATATTACAACTGTCGTGGTTAAGAAGACGATGAGCCGGACAAGCGCCCTCTGTTTTTCACCCTCACAGGTGCGTTCACAAATTCGCGACGGTGTACGCCAGGCTCTTGAAAACCGCACCACGATTAAACTCTTTACGCCGGAAACACCTCTGGAACTGGAAATCGAATTATTTGACAGCGGGGCGGTGGATCAAGCCGTTTGCCTTCCGGAAGTACAAAGAACCGGAGGACGGACTATTACCGCCAAATTCGAGAATTTTTCATCTCTTCTTAAATGGTTCAGCATTTTACCAAACGTTATTGAAGGCCCGCAATGAGGTGCATATGAGAATAACAATCGCCTACAACGGAAAAGCCGATAAGTCGGAAAGCCAGGCCGAATTGCTCGAACAATCCTATATCGACCGGGTGCGTGAATGGACAGAAAAACTCAACCATACCGTCACGCCCGTAGATATGACCTGCTCAAATTCCGAGGCGGTGGACCGGCTGCTCAACTCCTGCCCCGAAATGATCCTCAATATTGCCGAGGGTACAGAAGGAACAGCCCGGGAAGCTAAATACCCGGCAATATATGAACAACTCGGGATCCCCTATACAGGCGCCAATTCAGCAATGCTCCTTGTCAGCCAGGATAAGCGGTTATGTGAAAAAATTTTCGAGGTATGGGGTGTTCGTGTTCCTCGTGGTATCATTGCAACTCCTCAAAATCCCGAAATCCCCGATAGCCTTCACTATCCGCTTATGATTAAGCCCAACTATGAAGGGTCGAGCAAAGGAATCTATGAAGATTCTATTGTCCGTTCGGAACAGGAAGCACAAAAGGTCATAACCGACCGGCTGGAAAAGTATCCGGCAGGGGTCATCATTGAAGAATATATCGAAGGAAGGGAATTTACGCTGGGCCGCCTTGAGACCTGGCCGCGAAAATATCTTGAAATTGTCGAGTATACCTTTGGCGACAAAGAAAACATTCATGATTTTGAAACAAAGGAAAAGGAAGAAGAATCCATTATCTGTCCGCCGGATATTACACGAGAACAACGACACGCTATTGTGAGCATTGCCGATCATGTCTTTCGTATTATGCCCTGCCCTGATTTCGGACGGGTGGATTTGCGTATGAAAGAGACCGGGGAAGTGTTTTTAATCGAGGTTAACCCGCTAACCAGCCTTCGATGGAACAGCGCAATGATTCTCGGAGGAAAAGCAATCGGTCTCGAAGCACATGAAATAATCAATTACATTATTCAATCGGCCCTTTCGCGATATCATATTCCGCTCCACTGATAGATGATGCGGTCATGAAAATAGATGCAAGACAAATCTAATGACGGGCTTTTATGATGGTAACGCCGGCGGGCAGGCTTTTAAACCGGGCAGATGATATGGGTGAATCGATTATCCGGATACCCCTCATTCGTTGTCCTTTCAGATTGTAGATATCAAAATCACAATCCAGGCCGGACATTAAAGATCCCTTTCTCCCGGTCATAACAAAAAGGGAAGGTACGAAGTTTTTTCCCGGTAAGTGGGAATTGAAGCCGGAGAGGGTAGGAACAGCCTGCTTTGTAATTCCTGTATAGAGGGGCAGGACAAAGGCGCCATGGAAATCAACCGAATCCGGTGATTCCTCTACAGCTTCTCTTACCGGAAGGTTTTCTTTCAGCAAGACCTCACAGGCGTCTCCGCGCATTTCATGCACCACCGTCGTATAATAGGTTTTATAAAGGCATTCGCTGATACTGATTGACACATTTGCATTATCGTTAATAAATGCAGGCTGACCGGGCGGGGGCGGCGCCCCATAAGCCGGATAGATATTTCCTCCGAGAATTTCGGTGCTGCCGCCGTTGTTTGTCTCGACAATTGTTCCTTGCATCTCGGTTTTCAGCCCCAGTATCCATAGCAAACCGCCGTCATTGATGATTTTAGCGCCGTCAATTTCAGAATTTAACTGACGGGCCCAGACGGTCTGATTCTTGAAGTGCAGTGGCGCAGCAACAAGGTCTTCGATAAATATTTCACCAGGCCCTTCACCGGTAATATTTATCATGCTGCCGGCAACCACCAGCCTTCTCCCCGACGCCTGTTCTACCGTTATATTATCTTTGTTCTCCAGACGCTCAAAAATCACCGCCGGCGATTCGCCGTCGACAACCTTGAACCCACCACTGCCGTACAATCTGGTTTCCAGGCCGATCACGCGGGTAATCGTCCCGCCGACAATAACCGTACCATCGATGCGAAAACTCCCGTTGGGAAAATAGAGCGTGGACTTGCCGGCGTCGGCAGCCTGCTGAACAGCAGACGTAATATCGACTTCACCCCGGATAATGGAGGTGTCCGACATGTCAAGAAAGTGGGTCGGGCTCACCCATTCGGAAAGATCATCCCACTCGACTTCAGGGGTCTCTTTGATATCCATACCAAGCGAATGGCTCGGAGAATCAAATAACGTGTAAATGTCATGGGAGACGAATTCACTTATCGAATCGCCCGTCACATTCCGGCGATGACCCGCCCTGTTTTCCACTGCCTTCCGGTATCCACGTGTGGCAACATTCCTCGCAAAGAACGTTGCCTCGTTAATAATCGCCGGAACCGATTGTGCATTTTCTTTTCCTTCGAGCCTGGAATCGATAAGAACGATATGCCCCGAATGCAACGCATTATACACAGCGGTCACCCGGTTGTTACTTAGTAGCTTTCTAATCGAGAGGGAGTGACGTTCATTATAAATTCCATACTCCTGCTGATCCTCGATATGGATATGCTCAAAGGTGACGCCGTTTTGCAGATATCCTGTTTTGATACCGATATCAAAACCGCGGATCGACACATTTTTTATCAGGCAAGGTCCGATTTCCGCGGTATAGGACATATCAAGGCCTATTGCGCCGGTCAGATCCTGAGAAACGATTGCGACATCCCTGATACACCCCTGATTTGACGCATTGAACTGGACGCCGATCGCCCCGTTATTGCCGGTTCCGACCGAAACGGTAAGGTTTCTGACCGCATTCCGAAAACGCTGCGCAGGACGGTCTCCGGTATAAATGATTGGCCTCGGATTATTCTTTGAATTAAATCCCGGACAGTTTTCCTTGAGCCTGATTATTGTATTTTTCCGGCTCTGGCCCTGAAGAATTGTCCTTTTCTCCCTATCTCCGGGGTTGGTACCAAAAGGCCATCGCAGGGTTGATGACACCCTGTAGGTTCCGTTTGGTAAGTATATGATTTTATTTGCACTTGGATAGCCGGCAAGCGCGGCCTGGATCGCTTCGGTATCATCGGTTGTATCGTCGGGAACGGCATTATAAGGTGGGTCTGTAATATCGATAACACCGCCGTCGGAGGGAAAAACAATATTCTCCGCCTTGCTCGGTGCGTATAGAAAGCAGAAAATAACAATGCCTGGTGCTAAAACATGATTTAAGCGCATAACGAATCACTCCCCCTGCTTCCTTTCCCACTATAAGATAGGTGGTCGTTCTCTTTTTAGCAACAATTAGTATGTTTTTGTAAATCCGGCACTAATTTTTATGCCTTAAGCGCCGCAAATAAAATCCGTCACCCTTGTCTCGTGCCAGTATTCACGTTCCGGATTAAAACCGACAAATCCAACGTGACCGCCCGATTCGGGCATTTCTAAAAACAGATATTTACTCAACCTGGCTTCGATAATCGGATAGCACTGGTCGGGAAGCATGGGATCGTTTTTGGCGGAAAGGCAAAGTGTCGGAACCGATATATTTTTCAGATACCGCTTACAGCTTGCTTTTCGCCAGTAATCTTCGGCGTTGGTAAATCCGTTATGCGGAGCGGTATAACGATCGTCATATTGTTTGAATGTTGTGATGTACTTAAACCCCTTATCATCAATTTGGCCGGGCATGCGCTCCATTTTCTCCCGTATTTTTTCGTGAAAAAATTTTAAAAATCGTTTCATGTAAAGCCCGTTTGACCGCCGCGCCATATGCCGGGCGCATGATTCCAGATCACAGGGAACCGAAATCGCAGCAGCGCCAATAATGTACGATGGAATTTTCTTTCCCTGTTCGCCGAGATATTTCAGCACGATATTCCCGCCGATACTGAACCCGATCAACACGATTCTTTCGCACGGTTTCGTTGCATGCACGTGCTGGATTGCCAGATCGAGATCATCCGTTTTCCCGCTGTGGTAGGATCGAGGGTACCGGTTCGGTTCTCCGCTGCACCCCCGAAGGTTCATCGATACCGTGCTCCATCCCCGACGGTTGAATGCTTGTGCCATGCCGAGCATGTATTTCCGCCGTGAGTGCCCCTCCATGCCGTGCACGAGCACCGCATAGTTGCCCCCGCCGGTTTCAGACCAGTCAAGGTCTATAAAATCGCTGTCCGGCGTCTCGATCCGCTCGCGCACATACGCCACATCCGTAATTTTCCTGCAAAGCGTGGAATATAATGTCTGAATATGGCCGTTTGAGAATAACAGCGGGGGACGGTAAGTTGAAGTACTGATTATCGGCATAGGTCTTTAAAAATAGCATTATCGCGGCGTAATAAATAATATTTTTTCATGAAATTGCCTTAGAGTCCCTAACATAATGAGGTACGTAACGATGGCTGAGCGAGAAGACCCAGTGGCGAGGCAGGCGAAGCAGACATATCCGCTGAGATATGGCGATGCAGCCCAACGAAGCCAATGGGTTTTAGCAGCTGGCCGGAGTAGGATTTCATTTTGTTAGGGACTCTTAATTATTGAAAATGTCGGGATGAAAAAGAAAATGAGTCAACGACATCCCCGGAAATCGATCTCTAAAAGACACATGATATCGCTCACCACCCGGCAGAACGGCGCACTGTTTTTTGCCCTTTCATTCCCTCGGCATTCCGAAGCCTCTTCGACCACCGTTCCTTGAGCCGGTAACCGAACTCCTTGAGCATATCGATTGTGTCGCACTCTTTCGCCTGCGTTTTTT
>WJLZ01000132.1 GCA_014728215.1 Chitinivibrionales bacterium | reverse complement strand
CGGTAATCAGGGAAACTATGGACTCGATTTAGAAGCATCAAGCAGAATTACCGTTGCGACAGACAATTCGTTCGACTGCACCAATGAATTCACGATCATGACCTGGCTCAAGCCCGATGATTATGAAACCGAGGGTGGCATTGCCTATCGCCTGGAACCATCGGCAACACCCGACAACGGGTATAATTTTCATCTTGAGAATAACGGCAGGATGCACCTGCAGATGAACGATACCGCATTGATGGGAAATTTACAGATGACCAGCGGTAACTGGTATCATCTTGCGGCAACCTACCGCAAGAGCGACAATGAGATACGGCTCTATTATAACGGACGGGTCGATACCATGCTGTCCTATTCCGGGTTTGTTGTCAATCCGCCCTCGAGCGCAATCGATCTGCTTCTGGCAAACGGCGAGCCCGGCGTATTTGACGATATGCGAATCTACCAGCAGCGGCTTTCCGGCAAGACAATCAAGATGATCACGCAGAACGGCTACCGTTCCGCCGACGGCCTCATGCAACTCCGGGCCGACAACAACAAAACAATGCACTTCTATATCGACGGCGGCACATACAACCGTCATTATCCTGTTTTTAAAATCGCCAACTGGTTTTCCAATTCAACTACTCCCTATGTGTATCTCGGCTCCACGCTATTAACAAAGAACGATGATTACCGCTTGTCGGTCAACAGCGACAAACATGAATTGACTATTGCGTTTGATACGGTGCTGTCGAGTAACTCGGAGAAAATATATATCGATGATGATTACCAGCACGGGTATTCCACCGCCGATGCATCGGAGACAAATGCATGGTCCTTTGCAACCGCCGGCGCCGACGATACCGTTATTGTCAAGAATGTTGCGGCAAATACATTCAGCACCACCGACAGCAACGAATATGTGCTGCTCTATGATCTGGAGCGGAGCAGCAGCAACGGCGACGCCTGCGGCGGGATCGGGGGATGGTTCAGCTCGTATAGCGATCCGGGTGATGACTGGCGGAGCAGCGGGACCAATCTGATCGACGCCAACAGCGTGATGAATTATTTCCGGTGGCGGTATAATGACGCGGGAAACGTGACCGATTCGAGTTACGGCGGGGGAGTGATCGGGACATCCGATATTGCGGTGAGTCAGGTGGAGAGCACATCGGTGTATGTGAAATTTGCGACCGATACGGTGGCGGTTGTCAATAGTCATGTCAGCGGGTATGAGACGATCGGGTTTGATGCCAGTTCGAGCGGATCATCAACCAGTTCATCCACCTGTTCCTGGAGTCATACAATTGGGAGCAACAGCAACCGTATGCTTATTGTGGCTGCTGCCGCTGCGGTGAATTCCGAGGGCTCAACCAATAACCAGGCAAGCAGCGTAACTTATAATGGAAACAGTCTTACAAAGATCGATGCTGCAAGTACACATGGATGGTTCTGGGACATTGAAGTCAGTCTCTGGTATGGTGATGAATCAGATTTACCGTCTTCAGGAAGCAACACCGTATCAGTGACATTTAGCGGTTCCAACGATAGAACAGCGTGTGCAGCAATAAGTTTGTATAATGTCGCTCAACAAGCCCCTGAAGCAAGCAATAAAACACAGGGTTTTACAGGCTCTCCACCTACGAGTTTCAGTACTTCCATCACCACCTCTACCAACGGCGCCTGGCTGGTTGATGGGCATACAAATAAGAAAAGTACAGGCGAGTTTAATAATGGTACTCCATCTGCAGGGCAATCCAATGAAGTTGAGTTGAAAAATTACCGTAGCGGCGTGGGCATGAGCACAAAGGAAATAGCATCGGCAGGCTCAGGCAAAACAATGGGTTGGCAAAGCTTTCCAGCAAATGAACTCCATCTTTATGAGCATGTCGTCGCGGCCTTTGCCCCTGCCCAGAAAACAGTCTACGACACCCTTAAATACGTCCGTGAATACACCGCCTATCCCACCGGCCGTATATTCGAAAAACTGACAATCACCTACTGCACCGACACGCTCGATTCCCTGCTGCCGTCAATCTCCCAGGATGACGGCGGGGGAGCGGATGACCTGACGATTTACCAGGACGCCGACAAGCGGATCGGCGGTTTCTATCACGGCGGAACGATCAGCGCACGCACTCAGCGGGGCATGGGAGTCGGATGGCTGGGACTCAAAACCGATGAACGGACCATCACAAGCTCTTCACTGGTAGACGGCAACGTGCAAACGTCAAGTGGGCAGTACAAGCTTTCCCTGGCCAAAGCCAACAGCGGCGGCATGTTTGCGCCGGACAGTACGCCGTTTTATCTGCATCTTGTCTACGATATCCGCAAAGATTACCGGAGCGCCGACAGTATTGATGCCGCGGTGAATGATATTATTGCCGCCGGCAGCGCTCTTGATTTTTCCGCCTCCTGGGCCGTGGGGTCGGCGGTTACCGAAACCGATGACTGGGACAGTGACGGGTTCAATGAAGCCCGCGGCTGGTGGGCCGTGCAGGCATCCAACAACAGTGCGCATTTCCGTATCGACGGCAAGACCACGCCCCGGTACAATCCCGTGTTCAAGATCACCAACTATGCCGCCATGACCAAACCGCAGTATGTGTTTCTCTATGAGAATATCGGAGCATCGACGCCACGGGACACGACCCGGCTTATCGAGGGATACGGCTACACGCTCCATCACGACCGGACCAACAGTATCCTCTACATGCAGCTCGACACGGTGCTGACCGATTCATTCTATCTGTTCATGGCGATCGATCCCACTCTGGCGGTCACGATGAGCCATTTCATTGTCGCACCGGGCAACAGGTGCGACACGCTCCTGTGGGAAACCCAGAGCGAACACGAGAACCTGGGCTTTAAAGTATTCCGGAGAATCAAGCCGGAGTTTTTAGACAGCCTCGCAAAGGCGCTGAAAGAATCTCCGGGGCCCGATTCGCAGCTCTGCAACGCCGGGGTGCTCTACAAAAAGCAGACAATCAGCTTTGCAGATACGATTTGGAGACCGGTATTCAACAAGCTTGTCCCCGGCGTAAAAGGGGGGACGTCGCACGGCGCCCAGCAGTACCGGAGGATCGATTTCGGCGTGCAGAACGATATTATGTACCAGTACAAACTGGTAGCGGTGGATTTCAACAGTACCGAAGACGAATACGAGCAGTATGCCGAGGGCATGCCGCGGCTTGTGCTGCCGACACGATTCAATTTGTGGCGCAATTTCCCCAACCCCTTCAAGGTTGTCACCACGATCCGGTATGCTATTCCGATCGATCATAAGCCCCTGGTACGGATAAACGTTTACAACATGCAGGGCCGTCTTGTGCGGAACCTTCTGTACAGGAAGCAGAAGCCCGGTTGGTACCGGGTTGTCTGGGACGGCTGCGACGACATGGGCCGGCGGGTCGGGTCGGGACCCTATATCTATCAGATTACCGCAGGGAAATTCCGGAAAGCGCGGGTTATGGTGAAAGTGAAGTAAAGGTGATGGGGGAGGAGAAGAATAGATGAAAGATAATAAGAATGATTAAGATGTACGAAGAGGAAGAGTAAGAGATATGAGACAACGAGAGTGACAAGGATTTGAGAGCGAAAAATCCTATATCCTGAATCTTGTGTTTTGATATTTAACATTTAGGATTTTATCACGCCTGTTCGTCCTTTGTTGTGTGGCCGGCACGCTTAACCGGTTCGATTTTTAAGCGATAAAAGCACCTGGTCTTTAATTGAAAACAGATTGACTTTTTTTGCTTACGTAAGTATATTTATGTAAGAAAGGAAATTTAAAATGGATAGAATTTTTTCAGCTCGTATTGATGATGCGGTTTATCGAAAAATAAACAACCTTTCCTCAAAGATGCATACATCGAAAAAAAAAATAATAGAAAAAGCAGTAACTCTTCTTGGAAAGCATTTTGAAGAGGATAAACATACTGATGTGTTCGATGAAACATGCGGTGCATGGAAAAGAGATGAAAAAATTGATAAAACGATGGAAAAAGCAAAAGCTGCCTTTAATGAATCAATGAAGCGGCATCAACGATGAGAGCATACATTGATTCAGACATATTGATATGGCACCTGCGAGGCGAACAAAAAGCCGCCGCTTTTTTAAGAAAAATACAGAAATCACAAGAGTACCAGCTCTGGATCGGTGCACTTCAGAGAGCTGAAGTTGTTTTTTTTATGAGGCCTCATGAGGTTGACCAAACCGATCTTTTCCTTTCTCAGTTTCAAACAACACCGGTTGATCAAAAAATTGTCGATATAGCCGGCTCAATGTATAGAAAATGGCGCCCCAGTCATGGAGTCGATATCAATGATACTTTGCTTGCATCAACAGCAAAAGAAACTGGTGGTGTCATTTATACGCTCAACAAAAAACACTATCCAATGCCGGATATTATCGTGAAAAAAGCATGGTGAAACGTTCCGCATTGCTGTGGGAATCATATAAGCTCCTGTCTTACCCGTGAATTTTTAGTCCCCAAACCTTATCTTAGTTAGTACCTTTTTGCCTTTTCTTGAATTGATGGGAAGTCCCGGCGGACAGGGAGCGCTCTATCGTTCGACCGATTTCGCAGAATCATGGAATTTTGAACGGCACATCCATCCCGAAGACTGGTCGGTGGAATGGGTGCCCTGTAATCTGGTTGTGCTGGGTGGTGAATATCCCCAAAACACCAATACCGATCATGTCGTTGCCTGCTGGGTCCACAGGGAAGGGGAGAAGTTAAAGAGAGATATGAGACAAAGACCTGTCTCGAGGAGCTGTCGTCTCGTCTCTCCTTCCTCCTCGAATTTTTCTCTCGGAATTTTCCCAATGCCCCACCGCACAGACTGCCAAATTTCATTTTTCCTGATCGATTTTCCTTTTTCAAGAATCGAGAATCAAGATCGAGCACGAGGACGATGCTTCGATAAACTCAGCACAGCGGGACGATGACGATTTTTGTTTGCCTTACGCGCTCGTTCTTCCCTCGTCGCGTCGTTACCCCACACGTGCGCTCGTGACCTCGTGCGCTCGTTCTTACTATCCCTCGATACTCTTCCCGAAAAACCGGTCTAAAATGTTAAGCACCAGACGTACATCGAGGTTGCGTTGGTTGATAAATGTGACATTGTTGTCGGTATAATCGTTGTCGGTGGTTTCTCCG
>WJLZ01000131.1 GCA_014728215.1 Chitinivibrionales bacterium | reverse complement strand
GCTGATTCGTCTTAACTTTAACACTCCTGTTACAGCTCCAGTGCTGCAAAGCCCGACCGACAACTCATCCGCAAGCAGACAGCCTTCACTGCAATGGAACGCGGCAGACGATCCTGATGGTGATTCGATTTACTATAAAGTCTGGTATGGGACTTCCATGCAGCAGCTCATCCATTCTCTTTCTGCCGGGAGCAGCACAACCGTACAATTCGGCTCCTCTCTTGACGGCAATACGAAATACTACTGGCTTGTAAAAGCCTACTCTTATGAAATGCCCGGTGACAGCATCGCAAGCGAAACGTGGAGTTTTGCAACGGCTAATACTCCTCCTGCTGCAAATAATCAGACACAATCAGTTGTTGAAGACGGCACGTTGAATATAGTGCTGACGGCAACCGATCCGGACCCGCAAACGAGTTTTACATGGACAATTATTTCGCAGCCTGCACATGGCACACTTTCAGGAAGTGGAGCATCGTACACCTATCAGCCGACACAGAATTATAATGGACAGGATTCATTTGAATTCAGGGTATATGACGGCAATGATTCCGCTGACGGCGCCGTCTCGATCACCGTTACTCCTCAGAATGATCCACCGGAATGGGACCAGGCATCACTGAGTATAACCATCAAGGAAGGAATTACGCATACACTTGACCTGAACAGCATCTGCAGTGATATCGATGGCGATGCTTTGACATATTCAAAGATAAGCGGTGACGGAACAGTATCAAATGCAATATGGCAATATACTCCCGGATGGTCTGACGCCGGCATTGCTCATTCGTGCGTGATACGAGCGAATGACAACAACGGTGGTACAACAGACATTGCTGTTTCCATTACGGTGACCGATTCGACCTGTGATTTGACTGTCCAGATATTATCAACAGGCTCAGGAACTGGAAATGTATCATTAAACCCGGCTGGTGGCACGTATGATCCCGGAACTCAGGTGACAGTAACAACAAATACGATAAACAATTCCATTTTTACAGGTTGGTTGAATGCAGGAAATGTAATTAGCAAAGAAAACAGCATTACAATCACACTTTTAAGCGACTCTTCAATACAAGCCCGTTTCTTGCTTCCGACAAATATGAGTTTTATTGCTGCGGCAGGCGATAATTTTACCATGGGCGAATTCAATGTTGCCGGACCGGAGCATACTGTAAATTTCACGTATAGCTGGTGGATTGATTCTTTTGAAGTTGTACAGGGAGAATACGATTCATTAATGTCGGAATATTATCCTGGATACACAAAGCCAGCATGGGGCCTTGATCCTTCCAATAATGAAAATTTAGGTGAAGGCCCATTATATCCTGTCTATTATGTAAGTTGGTATGATGCCGTATTGTTTTGTAACGCACGAAGTCTTAGAGATGGCCTGGATAGTGTTTATTCATATGAATCAATTAGTAATATTCCGGGAAATGGTTGCACTTTACACAATTTGGCAATAGATTATAATAAAACCGGCTACAGGTTGCCCACAGAAGCAGAATGGGAATATGCAGGCAGGGGTGGAATGCAGTATGAATATCCTTCAAGTGACGGCACAATTGGAGAAACATTTGGCGAATGGCCTGGAAACATAATGTTCTGGTGGGGTGCTTCTATTGAAGTCGGTAATTATGCTCCAAATCCATTTGGTATGTTTGATATGATCGGAAATGTTTCCGAATGGGTAAATGACTGGCATGATCCAGAACCCGCAGGATGCGGCGGCCCAATGGCATACCCTTGCGTTCCTTCAAGAACTGATCCTATTGGGCCATCATCCGGAACAGCCAAAATTGTTAGGGGCGGACATTGGTCTTCCTCAGAGGAGCAAAATAAATCTGCCGCACGAATGAATTATTTCGGACCTTCCAACACACATAAAAGATATGGCTTCCGGGTTGCTCTTCCAATAAAATGATCCATGGCTTTCATCAAGCGACAACGGATTGTGAATAAACAGCAATGCGCGAAAATCCCCCTGCCAAAACAGTAATCGCCAGACCCGGCCGGAAAATAGCCGGCAAAACCGGCCAACAATTAACAATAATTATCCCCGCCGACCTCGCATTAGTTGATTCCCATGCCCACATCGAAAACGGCGCCTGCGTCCCCCTTCCGCTCCTCTGGAACCAGATGCCCTTAAAAGGTCTCCGCATGAAACGAAAAGGAATCGATTTCTTAGCGAATGTTTTCAAGCATTCAGCAGGCAGGGTACAGGAAAGGTCCACCGCCGAAATCGGCAACAGAGCGGTCACCGAAATCGATTCAGCGTTCGGCCCCAAAAGCGATATCGGCAACTCAGAGATTTACAAATACGCCGACCTGTTCACGTTTTTAGTTATTCAAATGATGGACATGGAATATGACGGAGCAGATCAACAATCCGCAATTGGCGAAGACATCCCCAAAGAGACACAAGAACGTCTTTTTACCCCCGAAGGTTATTTCTGGACAAATTATGTCCATCCAAGAGTATGGAGAGATGTACTCAATAATTTCCCGAATCTCAAGCTTTGCCTGGCCCATTTCGGCGGTGATGAATGGAAAAGGGGACTGGACAGCGACTGGATTACTGAAATAATATCTTTGACTGAAGAATTTCCCAACGTATATACCGATTTTTCCTGCTGGGACCTCGATGACTGGAAAGAAACATTCAAGAGCGTTCTTCTTAACAAACAGTATTCACATTTAAAAGAGAAAATCCTTTTCGGTACCGACTGGTATATGACGCTGATAGCACTGAGGGGAAAAACTACAAAAAATACTGCAACGAGTTCTGGAAGTTTTTTCAGGACATCCCTGAGTGGAAAGATTTGTGGCAACGATTTACCTTTGTTAATCCGTTTACTTTTTATGGAATTTATGAGAAGAAAGATGGATCAAAGAATGACAAGCTGTATAATATGGCGTCAGCATTAAAAAAGCAAAAATGTAAGAAGAGCAAGCTTGATGAAAACATCGAGAGCTTGCGACGAGTACAAACCTTTTTCGATAAATTAAAGAAAAATGAAGGCAATAAATAATGCGGTTAATGATTCTTACATCCGTTCTTTTAGCTCTGGTATTTAGTTGTTCATGGAATACATTACGCAAACAGGAGATCGATAATATGAAAGCCGAGTATGCAATCCAATACGGCAAGCAGCCGGATTTATGGCCAATCATTATAGGAATGAAAGATCCTGATACGGATATCTTTTCGGTTCCGGTGGAGAATGCGGTAGGAACAAATAGTATTCACAATGCCATTACCCTGATAAAATTTAATAATGATCAAGTTATTTATGATGAAGTCAGAAGAAATTTTATTGACGGCGTCGGCTCAGGAAATAAATATTATGCCGGGATTTTTTCAGATCAATGGATCGGCTATGCACAAACACGGGGCTTCTTATTATTTAATCTTGCCACTAAATCTTTTGCTGATCACATACCATTACAATCGGGTGATGAATATTTTACCGGCGTTTCGGCTTTTGATGCAAAAAAATTTCAATTCATTTTTCAGGTACGCAATGACTGTTATCTTGACAGCAAAAGATTTTTAAGGCTTTTAGAATTCGACACTCAAGGCAATTTCAAACAATTGGCAAATTTTGAAGCCGGTCTCCACAAAGTCGGCTACTTAGAACCCTGGGCAATCCGGAACAAAACCATATTCATCTATAACAACGACAGCATAAGCATTACTGCCTACGATATGAATTTTAATCCCGTTAAACATCCATTCTGCGACCTCTTCAATAGTATCGAAAATTTCAGATGTCTCGACCAATTGACCTTGCACCCATCCCTCCCACTTGCCGTTCTTGTTGAAATGGACAGAGAAGCGAGAACAGACTACAAAGTCTACCTTGTCAACTGGCAACACCCCGATCCTGAAAAGCGTATCATCGAGTTACTCCGCCAGGAGATCTCCCCTTTTTCCGAATGGGCGAAGATTCGGAGTTTGTATGTTTCAGATTTCCAGTTTTCCCCGGATGGATCCTGGCTTGTTTTCAGGGATGAATCCGAAGAAGTTATTCAGCGGGCGCCGAACCCCACATTTATCGCCATGCCGGTTGACGGCGATTATTCGGTTCCTCTGGGCAAGCCGAAGGTGC
>WJLZ01000130.1 GCA_014728215.1 Chitinivibrionales bacterium | reverse complement strand
GTTCCCAGCCGGTACTGGAATGTGACCTCTGTCCAGTTCTCCGGAACATACGGTGCGATATCGACAATAGTGTCCGCCTCGAATGTCTCGGAGGCCATATATTGAGCAGAATCGCTTTCGTTCGATAGTACCTTGAATGAAGACCAATACCGGTAACCGGAGCCGGATTGCGTGCTGAAACCTGCAAGGCCAGAGGTCAAACTGGCTCTTATAGAATCTGATATACCAGCATCCTCAGGCTCTGATATTTCACCATTTTCGAGCCAGCATTTTACCTCAATCGAACTTTCATCAGGTAACAATGATATCTTATAATTATACCACTCACCCGCCTGGCTCGGGAGATCGTTCTCCGTACCCGCTGTATCAAGCGCTGCCATCAGGCTTGAATCATGCATGTCGGTATAATGATATAATTTCAGGCTCCCGTCGCTCTTTCTCATAAGGCAATACCTGTCAGCGCTGTCGGGCCATTGAGAGCAGAAATTCATGCCGAATTCGGCATTACTGCTGTCAAACTTAAATTTACCAAATATCGTATAATTAGTCAAGCTTTTCATGCCAGGACCCATTAAATGATAGTTCCGGTTATTGGCGTCATTGGTTTTCAGCAACAGGTTTTCTTCATCACGCTCGAAAGCTCCGTAACTTACCGTATCGGTCTGGTTGCCCGTATCCGATTCGATCCAGGCTTTATATCTCCCCCACGGCTCTTTTCAACATTGCAATTAAATCATTCGCCACAAAAGGCTTACTTAAAATGTCAAAGGCGCCCTCAGCTTTTAACAGGGCAATTTCATTCATATGCTCACTTCCGGTGCAAACAACAACGGGAACGCGCGGGTCGGTCTTTTTAAACCGGCAGATACATTCAATGCCGTGTATGTCCGGAAGGATAAGGTCCAGAAGGATTACCGCTACAGGGAATTCAGCGCTTTCGAATATCTTCAAAGCCTCCCCGCCCTTCCTGCATACAACCGGGACCCATTCCATCAATTTGATCATCGATGCATATAAATCGACAAGATGTTCGTCGTCTTCTACCAGAAGAACATGTGGCTTTTTCATATATGTCCATTTTTTCGACCGGAGAACTCTTCCGGTACGTTTTTATCTGTAACAGTAATAACAAGAGCAACTACCCGGTTGGATCAGATTCCGGTGGAAGCCGGAATGACGGAGAATATAGCCATTTAATCAGGTAATCGCAATATAATAATGATAATTCAATATGTTTGTCGGATCAAGTGTCCTTTTTCAAAAAGTGTACAACAGGGGGTTACTTTTTTGTTGTTATTTTGACATATTACCACAACTTATTTGTTAATTTTTTTGCCGTCTCCATAGACAAAATTCTCTGTCAAGACTTTTTTAAAAAAAGCGTACAATAACTATTGTACACTTTTTTTTTATGGGGGGCTTTAAAATGCTTGAAAGTACACGATACATCAGGAAAGAATCTATATATTCGATAAAAAGGAAGGAGGTATCATTATGGGCCCATGAGAACGTTTCATTTAAACACCCCGTACCTCAACAGCATTTATTGACTCATTGTAAAAGTTTCATACTACTCCCCCCCCCACGACTAAGGAGGTCTTTATGGCAAGTTATCTCGGAACAAGTGGAAGCAACCCTGGTGATGTTGGAACAAACGGAAAATTGGGTGCCGGTATCCAGGCAGCATCGGAGCAAATGCATGTCAAAAAGACAACGTCAAATTATTCCTACAGTGATATTCTTCGACTTGAGGGCACTGCCGGTGGTTCCGGCCATGGTGTAGGAATTCTCTTTATCGGTAATAGCAGCAACTGCAAAATGGCCCGGATCAAGGGTATCGACAATAACAACTGGGACGGCAGGGTTGATATCGATGTGTCGGATGCTACCGGCTCGGGGCAGGATACGATGGTGACCGGGCTTTCGGTGTGCGGACCCTATGGAAGGGTAGGAATATGCGACACAACACCGTCATATACCCTTGACGTCGGTGGATATGTGAGAGCGGATGATTATATTGAATATTCACCTTTATATAAAGGTGACGCACTTAAGGCGATAAAAAAAATCAAGTCAAAAAAAAGAAATGCAAAAGAGTGGACCGACGTCGACCATGCGACACTTCCGGAAAAAGTCAAAGTTGTTACAGAAGAGGAGCGGTGGCATAGCAAATCTACCGGAAGAAAAATGCCGAAAACATTCCAGCCCACTGCCAAAAACAGGAAAAAATATGTAAAGAAAAAAGAGAAATTGCTCTGTAGATCGATAGGACATTCAGTTCAATTGAATCTACGAGCAATCGAGCAATTAGTCGAAAGAGTCGAGGAACTGGAAAAAAAGGTTAAGAAGTTGCAGTAGCTGCAAAAGGGGATTAAAAATCCGACAGCGGATCATATACTTCAACAACACCAAGAATTCCGTTAGCATCGGAGCCGCCGATTACATAAATTTTATTATCGACAACAGCCGCGGCGGCTCCTTTTCGTGCCGTCGGCATAGGTGATTTCAGCTCCCATGAATCTGTTTGAGGATTATAACATTCATTGACGTCAAGGATTTTCGACACCCCTTCTCCGCCTATAGCATATACGTTGCCGTCAATCGAGGCACATGCAAGCGATTTGCGGCCGTATTGGAGAGAAGATTTTATTTGCCAGTTGTCTGATACAGGATCATATATTTCAACCGAAGTTAACGGTAATTCGCCGTCCCAACCGCCAAGTGATACTAAAAGGGAATCCAGCTCAACTATTGAATGATTTGTTCTGGCAATGTTCATTAGTCCAAGATCATAAAACAAGCTGAAATCATCCATTTCAAATGCGATCGTTGAATCACTTATTCCTCCTGTAATGCGTTCTCCACCGATACAATAAACAGTAGATAAATGTGTGCAGGCTACAGCATTATACGAAAGGACCCAATCGTTATCAACTAATATCCAGGTATTACTTTCCGGAATAAATTTGTAAAATGATGATAACCAATTCTCATTCATTCCCCCAAAGTACACTATTGAAGTATCCACAGCAACCACACACGCTCCCTTTCTCGGCTCGGGAATCGATGCCAACCGGGTCCAGGAATCATTAGCGAGATCATACCGCCAGACATCACCCAGCGGTCCATCATTATTTTCTCCGCCCAGAAGATAGATTGTGCCGTTTATCACACAGGCATGAGCATTCGTGCGGGGAGAAATCGGATTCAATTGTGTCCATCCTCTGCACTTGCCCTTAACAGTAACATCCACCTCGCAGGCTTTTTGCCCTTCATTGCCGCTCTTATCAACCGCAACAACAGAATAGGAGTACTTCGTATCAAAATCGGGGCCACCATTTAATGAGTCAATGAAAAAGGTATCATCTACTACGCCTTCATTCAATTGCTTCGGATTGGAATCCGTTGTTCGACGGTAGATATTATATCCCCCAATTAACGAAGTATCCAACATATCCCATTGAAATGACACCAGAGGGCTCAATGAATCATAATCGATTTCCACCCCCCGGGGTACCGGAATTCCCGTATATTCGAGAAAGAGCGTATCAGCAAGCGACCTGTTCACCCCGGAGGTGATTGTCATCACCGTATCAAAGGGGACATAGTTTCCGGATACCACAATAAACCGCACATCATAGGTGCCTTCAGCCAGTGCATCGAGAACAAAATTCCCGATCGAATCGAGGGGTGAGAAGAGCCTGTTGGTGCCCATCACGAGAACCAGCACGTACCTGGAGTCATCACCGGGCTGAAGCCGCACGACCCCGCTCAGGGAACCGGGTGCTTTCAGCGTATCCCGCAGTGTATCGGTGGCATCGCCGGATACGCTGTTATCGAGAGATACCGACGACCTGAATGCCCGGGTGTTCCCTTTCAGAGCCAGAATATTGACCTTGCCGCTATACTGGAGGTCCAGCCGGTATGCTCCTGCGCTGTCGGTTTGCAGGGAATCAAGATAGCTTCCGCTGTCCCGGTAAGGATTATGCGATTCGGGCACGACATATACCCATGCACTCTCGGCTGGCGTATTACGCGCGTTATAAATTATGCCGACAGTCTCTGATGCACCACCGCCGTCGGTGCCGTCGGAAACAGCGGATCCATCGCCGGAATCCATGCCAAAATTAGAGCACAAAACAAGGCTTAACAGGGCCGGTATGGATAGTAATCGCAAAAAAGCCATAGTCACATTCCTTTAGAGAGAGGGAAAACCTGGAAATTGATTTGGAATACCCTTCGAGGGGTTTTATCATTCCGGGCAATTTTAAACAGTTGCTGCCGACACGCTTTGATTGTGTTTAATACTTCTTTATACGTCCGGTCGGAAATGCTGATAGTCATTGTGGACATCTCCCGCTGGTCCAGCGGGACCTTATTCATGGCTTCCCTGGCAAGGGACATTGTCTGCTCATGAAATTCGCTAACCTCGGGCGAATTTTCAGTCTCTCCGGAACTGATACTCCGGTCGGTTGGTTCCAGATACCCCTGCTCGTTCTTCTTGAGAAAACCGAGCTTCGTTAATAATTGGATAGAACTCTTTGCCTGGTCCGGCGTAATTTCCGGATAAAGCACTTTTGAAAGGGCTTTGTAATTCCTCTTAAACTTGAAAAAGGTAAGAACGGCCCATATCGCGGAATGGTACCACTTGGAATAGAATGCGAATGTACCCGGTCCCACTTTACCGATATTCTTTTGCATATTTATATGCTTTCTGCTAACCATGCGACACTTAATGGATTATATTTGTTACCTTTACAACAAAACCCGCCGGGGAATTGACAATTCCGCCCCCGCACGAAGGTATAACACTTACATGTCAAACAGTTCTAAAATATAATGCGAGCATTTACACAGGCAACAAATACATGGGATAATTTTGTTTTCCCCTGCCTGAAAGCGCCCGGGGAAACCGGGCCCCGGCATGTCCGGTACCATTGTTTTTTTTGGCACAGGCGCACAAAGTGTTTCCTTTCACTTCGTTAATCCAGGCTTAATCTTTTGTTTTTATTGCAGTTATGTGTTTCAGAACATGACGGCCATTTTTATTTACAACATACCTTATCAATTTTGCCCTGTTTATTTTGGTCGATAGCTTTCTGTTGTCAACATATTTTTTAAGTTTTTTCTTGCCTTTTTTATTTTCCAGGATGTATTATACTTACGAATTGACAGTTTACATACGCACACGGCTGATTTTGCGCAACCCTTCTGTAACACTATTATTTCTTCTGTAACAATACCTTTTTCGTTGTAACACTGATTTTTCATGAAAGAAAACGCGATAACATTTTTTGGCGCCGCAGGCTGTGTCACCGGCGCCTGCACACTGGTCGAAGAGGGTGATCGGAAAATCCTTGTCGATTGCGGTATTTGTCAGGAAAACAACAATTCCATTCCTCCCATCGATTATTCATCAATCGACGCCGTGATTCTCACCCACGGCCATCTCGACCATTGCGGGCTGGTGCCGCGGTTATACGAAAATGGGTTCCGGGGCACTATCTACGGCCATGCCGCCACCTGCGATATCGCGAAAATCATCTGGAGCGACACACTCCGCCTCTTTTCCCGGCGCGACGGCGCTCCCTTTAGCGCCACTGCCTGCCGGGTGGCACGGAAAAAGATGAAACCACTCCCCTACCAGAAATCTTTTGCTCTCGGCCAGTTGCAAGTAACCTTTTTCGATGCCGGGCATATTCTGGGGTCTTCGCATGTACTGATTCAAGCGCCAGACAGAACAATTCTTTTCTCCGGTGATATCGGCGTACAGGGCACGCCAATTATCAGAGACCCGAATACAGAATGGCCCTGCAGTAAAATCGACGCCGTGGTTATTGAATCAACTTATGGTAACCGCCTTCACAAAGACCGCACCGGCACTATCGAAGAATTCAAACGCCTCGTCCATCGCACCGTAAAAAGCAATGGTGTGCTTCTGATTCCGGCCTTTGCGATCGGCCGCACACAGGAGATGCTCTACCATTTCAATCTCATGGTGGAGCGCGGCAAACTCCCCCGTATCCCGGTGCTGGTCGATTCACCCATGGCGAATAAAATCACCGGCATTTATACAAAGCATGAAGAATGTTATGACGCCGAAACCCGGCTGTTAATCAAAACCGGCGACATGCCCCTTGAGTTCGACGGCCTCGCTCTGGTTACATCAGCGCGACAGTCAAAGTCGATCGCCCGGCTGCGTCCGCCCTTTATCGTTATTGCCGGTTCGGGAATGTGTACCGGCGGGAGGATTCTCGGCCACCTGAAATCATTTTTGCCCCATTCATCAACCACTGTGGCACTCGTGGGTTACCAGACACGCGGCACCCTGGGAAGAGCGCTTGTTGATGGCCACGATGTCGTTTTTATCGACCGCGCCCCGGTAAAGAATATGGCGCATATTGCCACCCTTGGCGGTTTTTCGGCCCATGCCGACCGGCAAGGCCTGATCGAATGGGCACAAAGCGTGCCTTCCCATGAGAAAACAAAATGGTTCGTGAACCATGGGGAAAATGACGCCGCGGAGAGTCTGGCGTCAGAACTGAATAAATTGCACAAGGGTAATGCAGTAGCTGTGCAGGAGCGAAAACACTATGAAATCAATTGATAATATTAAGAGGATGCTTCCTCAACCTCTTTTTCTTACCAATAAATATTTTCAGATCCGCGACAATCAGCCAAAATCAGCGTTATCATCGTTCTATAATCCGACAGTTATGTTATGAAAAAGATCCTTTCAATTGACGGCGGTGTGTATGCAAATAACCCCTCGATGTGCGCACTTGCCGAAGCCAAAGTGCTATTCCCTCACGAAAAAGACTTTTTCCTCCTCTCCCTTGGCACCGGTATCCTCAACCGCCCCATACACTATAAAAAAGCAAAAAAACGGGGCCTCGCCGATAGCCAGCAGCCGGGGTTTGCAGAGCGCCTTGAGCTTGCGTCTGAGCCGGTTCTGCTCCTTTGCCCGGCTGAAGTCCTCCTTGAGCTGGGATCCGGTGATATGGTACGTCGTATGGCCTTCCACGCAGGCCAGATGATCCAGCGCATAGAGCAGGTGGCTTTTGCCAAGGTTGCTTGGTCCCATCAGCACGATGTTTTCTTTACGCTCAACAAAAGCGAGTGTACGCAGCTCGTTGAGTTTTTGCGACGGGTTGCCTTCGCTGGGTAATCTCCTGATCGAAGAGATCTGCCAGTGTTTCGTTGAGAGGCCGCTCCCGCTGATCAGCTTATATCTGACAATAGGAATCAGGCTTGGGTCTGTTCTGCTTCAAACGGAAACGATGTAGTCACATGAGAGGGCGCCAGAGGTCAATGCTTTATCAACAGAATTTGCTTATGGGAGAGATACACGCCCCCGGGCGCAAATTTTTGCCAAGGGGAACCTGCCGGGGGAGACTGGAAATCAGTTACACGCCCACGAATGTCGACTAGCACTCGCGCAGTGCCTGTCCCCGGATTCCGACTAACGCGCTTCATTGCAGTGCGGGGGCGACCGGCCATCGCAGTCATGGCCAGTGAACTGAAATCGAATGCAAACACCGGATCACACTCCGGCCGCGGATCAAACGGGTGATCGACAACCTCGTTCTCAGCCTCGAAGCACACGTTGTCGTCGTCTTCGCTGTCGTCACACCATGGTTTCGCATGATTGTCGGCGGTCAGCGAATCGGGAATGTGGTCGTATTTGTTCCGTTTCACCTCGGAGATGAACTTGTCGATATCATTGCCGCACCGGCAAAACGAGTTATCCAGAAACGTCCCCTCGACTCCTTTCTGATCGATAAAAGAATCGTCATAGTATGCCGCGCCCGGCTTGAGTGCGATCGAGTCCCCCACCAGCATGTTGCCTTGCACCAGCGTGCGTCGCGTACCCTCCTTGACATCGAGTAGTTCGGCCGAAATTCCTCCGCTGAGATAGTTGCAGAGCACGCGCGTATCATACACCCGCCAATCGTATCCGCCGTACCCCTCCTCGATCGCCTTTTCTCCCCAGGTAGATTGCGGCTGGTCGTCGGTGCCCCACCGGGCTTGATCCGTGCCGATATAGATACCCTCACCGATGCTGCCGCGTCCGCCGTTGCCGGAACCATAGAGATGATTGCGGCTGATCGTGACATTGCTGCTGCCGTCACGCACATGCAACAACTCGGAGCCGGTGTTGTATATCGTACAGTCTTCGATAATACCGTGAGAGGCATTGTCGAACACCACGCCCTTGTCGGCATTGCGCAGGATAATGTTTTTCACTACGACATACTCGCCGGTAACATGCAGGACATACCCGCTGTCGATGGAACTACCCTGGAGGACAGGCGGGTCGTCCCGACTCGATGCGACCAGCACGATGGGATCGCTCTCCGTGCCGTCGTTGCCGATCCAGAAGAATCCTTTACCGTTTGGAAGTGTACCCGGATCTCCGCTCTGGTCGATATCTCCGGTGTATACTCCTGGAGCGACAATGACCGTATCGCCTGCCTGTGCGGTTCGCACGGTCCCCACAAGCAGATCGGATTCATTTACATGCAGAATTCTTGCCGTCACGGAACCAACAAATACGAATACAAGTGTCGCGCTGAATATCCCTCGTAACATCTCGTGCCCTTTCTTTTCAGCTGATTAATTCAAAACCCATACAAGTCCCGGTGAAACGACATTGTTACTCCGGCGGCATCGCCACGAGACTGTTCTCCAGAAACAACGAAGCGCCCTCGTAGCGAAGACGTGCGTTCACTCCTTTGTGGGGATCCTGTGAATAGTCTATCGTTTCGTTGCCGGCCCAATCCTGCAGAATCGCACCGTCGTTGTGCAGGTGCACCCAATGGGAACCGGCATTGGTTTGGCGGTCCCAACCCAGAAGGAAGATCACTCCCCTGCTCGATCCATCGGACCCATAGTATGGCGCGTAGTCCTCGTAGGGACCATCGGCGGTTGTCTGTTTCTGCATTACATTATTGAACAGGATGTTGCGCGGCCCGGTCGCTCCGGCCCATTTCCCCGCCTTCGGGCCAGTCGACCAGTACAGGGGATACCACGATTCACCCGTCCCCGCGGCGCCGATATGATCACACCCGATCGTGCAATTTGAGTGTGCATGCGTGTAGGGAATACGAATGAGATTGTTCTCGACCAGATTGTGGCGTTCCCATCCGCCGTGAAAATTGATTTCACAGTCCATGTCATTGCCGATGATTACGTTACCCGATGAAGACCACTGGAGGGTCAGGTGGCGAAGGTTGCGCAGAACACACCCATGCACCAGACAATTCCATGCTCTCGACAAGCGAAAATACCCATTACCGCCGCCCCCCTTGTTCCAACTGCCGTCAAATCTTGAGTGCACCACCTGTATACCGCGTGCCTGTTCGGTTACGACAGGATGAGATCCGGTCATGTAGGTGCTCACATTTCTTACCCAGCAATCAACCGCCCACTTGAACACCAAGCCATGCATCGCATACTCAGGCGCCATGTTTCCGTAGTTGCCGGTTGCCTGATGCGGCGTATAGGAATACGTGCCCCCGTCAAGCCTGGGCAACCCCTCCAGATCCATCGTCAGGACGAAGTCCTCAAACCCGACACCGGTCACGACCTTGAGCGGCGCCACGCGGCTTGGGTACGGCTTGGAACTACCGATCGGTGTCGAGCCGTCGGAACCACTGTTGGCGGGGATATCGAACTCCAGGGGCGTATCGATCGTGATGCTTTTCGCACTGGCGTTGACAGAAACAACTTTGTGTATCTGAATCTTCATGTGCAGACGTTTCCAGTATTCCCGCGGCACATGCTGCTCCTGGTACATCTTCTCGGAATTGGCGGCCCCGACCCACACGTACGATCCAACTTCGATCGCTTCCATTTCAGAGCCATTCACCGACTCGTCAAGTGGAATGACCCGGTCGCCGCTCCGGGCGGGAAACGCAGTGCTCTGATCGACACTGTGCCCGGCGGTCCAATGAAAATTGACACTTCCCTCGTAGATATCCTTCCGATTCACTGGAGCATCCGCGTGCTCATCCTGGTAGTTGTCGGCTACATCACGGGTCTGCACGCGAAACGTCCCCCGCCCCGGCCAGTTCCAGCCCATCGAGTTGCCGCTGAAGATCATCGCCTCGATATCCGGTACACCGTCGGCGTCGATCTTATCGTATCGCATGTCCGCCCCCGGACGAAGCACGACCGTCGTCGACTGGGGGTCTCCGCGCGTGCTTCCCGCCCCGCGAATCACCACATGATCAGCCTCGATCACCACTTCCTTTGTCAGGAGTATTCGCCCCGGCGGAAGCTGTATGACCGCGGGATTGCTCGCCGATGCACCGGCACGCCCCACCAGCGCATCGACCGCACTCTGCAGCGCATCCGTGTCATCCTGCCCGTCGTTGGCAATAACGCCGTGTTCCGTTGCGTCTACCGTCGGTTGCTCAGGCACGCCAGGTATTCCGTCACCCTCTCCCACACCAACATCGCCGAACCCCGGCAGTTCCTCAACCGGCTGCTGGAGCCTGTTCCCTGATGAAAGATCCAGCGTGTCCCGGCCGGGCACAAACGTTTCACCGGATAACTCACTGAGCACGATTGTCCCCAATGAGCCTTCAAGCGTCGACAGGGTAACATGCTTCGCGTGGTATCCCGCGGCAGTCACGACCAACCGGCCCGCCGAGGCGCTCTGCGTACTCCGTTTTCCGGCCTGCAGAACACGCTGTGACGCAGTCTGCAATTCCCACCTGTGTGCGAACTGAAGCACCGGGGCCGTATAGTGTGCACCGTCTCCCGACACCTCCATGAAGTAGAGACCGCTGGGGCGCCCGTGCATCATCGCATCGAGCTGAAATCTGTCGAATCGTTCGCCCTGTTTGACGACTTGATGTGCGATTGAGCGACCGGCGGGCGAGCTGATTTTCACGTGCAAACCCGATTTGTGTATGTTGTCAAACGCTCCCGCGAACAGGCCACCCGCGCGACGCGCTTGTCCCACTCTGCGCACGTGGGCCAATGCTTCACCCGTCAGATGGAAGTTACCGTTCTGGTCGGCGGTATCGATAATACCGGTCCCTTCGATACGAGTGACCGCTCCCGCAATGGGTTCATTGACGGTATTCTTCACCGTCCCCGTAAGATCGATCGAACTTGCGGCCGATGACCATCCAGAAGCAATGACCGCACACAAACTGGCCAACCGAAGACACATCCGGCTCAAACGCATCGCACACCTCCCTTTCAGACACTTACATAAATATATATTATGCAGCATGACAAAGGAGATAGAAAAGGAGGCATTTTGCCAATTATTTCGGTGCTCTATTGTTTTATATCGTGAACCAGGCATTTTGAGCAATATAAAAGGGACCATAGTGCCTGGGCAATGATTGGGATATTTCGGATATTCGGGTCGGACCACGCAAAATCCCCTTTCCGCTCTACAATCCCCAATTCCCCGCTTTTCTAAACGATTAACCACCTCCTTAGAGCCCGATTTTACCCCCATAAATCCGGGTTTAAGGAAGCAATGTGCCTGAAAAATGAGATTTTAAGCACTTAAATGATTTCGCATGTCTACCCGATCCGGCTTGTGGGACTATTTGCAGGTGATTTGCTTTATTAAGGCTTATTACATAACCTTTGCAGGCTAATATGTGTAAACCGGGCCAATTCTAAATATTGAATGCTATTTATTGTTTCGCAAAGCGCTGATTAGTATATTAAAATCTTTATTGACAATGGCACGAATGGATGCGCTGTTGAGGATGAAAATGTCTGGCTGACCCAGAAACTGATTGCGAAATTGTTTGATATCGAGGTCAACACCATAAATTATCATCTCAAGGAGATTTTTAAGACGCAGGAACTGGAACCAGGGGCAACTATTCGAAAATTTCGAATAGTTCAAACTGAGGGTACCCGTGAGGTAAGCCGGGATGTTGATCATTACGGCCTTGAGGCAATTATCGCCACCGGGTTCAGGGTTAATTCCGAACGGGCTACTAATTTCCGACGCTGGGCAAATCAGGTTTTAAAAGATTTTACTCTTCGCGGCTATGTTTTAGACGATATTCGCCTTAAAAATGGCGCCTATTTGAGTAAGCAATACTTCAGGGAT
Source organism: Chitinivibrionales bacterium (assembly GCA_014728215.1). Lineage (NCBI taxonomy): Bacteria > Pseudomonadati > Fibrobacterota > Chitinivibrionia > Chitinivibrionales > Chitinivibrionales bacterium. Next base: position 1,010 of record WJLZ01000130.1, on the reverse strand, counting down.
TTGATTCTGGAAATTCGGGATATCCGCGAAAGCGAACGGAATTTCTATCAGCAAATTACCGATATTTACGCTACAGCCATTGATTACGACCCACACTCGCCGACAACGAAAACCTTTTTCGCTATCGTACAAAATAAACTTCACTTTGCAACCCATGGCAACACTTCCGCAGAAGTGATCGTAAATCGGGCAAACCATAAAAAAGAACACATGGGACTTACCACCTGGAAGAAAGCACCGGATGGCAAAATCATCAAGTCGGATGTTGTTATCGCAAAGAATTATCTCAACGGAAAAGAGATAAAATTTCTCAATAGAATTGTGACCATGTACCTTGATTATGCGGAAAGCCAGGCAGAAAAAGGCATCCCTATGACCATGAACGACTGGTCAGAAAAGCTTAATGCATTTTTGAAGTTTAAGGGCAGCGCACAAATGTCCGGGTCGCCCCCCGTTCCCATCTCCCAATCGCTAATTCCAATATTTTCTACCCGATTAAGCTCTCCTTAGCGCACTGTTTTGCTCAGCACTGTGGGGTTTACAAAATAAACTATGTATTCAAACCGACTTTTAAGCACTTTAGCAAGCCCGCGATTCATTTCTCGAACAAACCATTCCCCGCAATGAAACCTGTTTCATAACTCCCCTCTATGCGCTCCGGCGCATAGCTATAATCAAGCATTTTCCACAGAAGGGATACAAAGGGATGGAATCCCTTTCCAAATGCATTCATCCCCTTCCCTGATCATTTGGGTTGTAGCTTACAGACATGCCGGTTCTACGAACCTCAGGAGGGTTTTTCTCTTATTTTTTTCTACAGACATACCGACTACGAGCCTGAAAACCCCAAGGAAAACACCGTTTTTTGCACATAATGGTTTTTAAATTGTAAACTCCATCTCAACTGCCAATAAAAAAAAACGCTCAAAGCTTACCACTCACCCCACGCATGCCGGCATTACCGGCATGAATATAATAAGCATTTTCAACGTAGGATATAAAGGTGATGG
>WJLZ01000129.1 GCA_014728215.1 Chitinivibrionales bacterium | reverse complement strand
TCGAAAAATTGCAAATTCTAGAATAGGTGCTCTACTGGAAATTTTATTACCGGAAATAGAAATATCCGGTACAGCTATGCTGCTCCTGAACGGAATCTGACTCGCATTCGAGCATGAATCACCCAGCCAGCACTCTTCCTGGAATCCATCTGGTGTAGCTACATGCAATGCACTGAAATAAAAGCCGCTATGATTACTACTGATTGTATCGGTGGTCGAAATAAGACGAAGGTACACCGAGTCTTTGAGATTTATGGCAGTGATATGCTCCATTTTTTTTGATGGTTCTAAAATAGGAATAGATGGATGCGGCCATTTGCGGGTAATATACTCGCATGCGATGCCAAAGTATGGATGAGTCGACCATTCGCTATGGTTCCATTCATTTGCGACAGGCACACCGTTATCCGACGTCATCTCAAATTGCCGGACCTGGAATTGCTTAAGAATTTCTCCTTTATCGTTTGCGATAAAGATGATTTCATGAAATCCCCAGGTTTGCGCATTAGGGTAGCACTCAGAAAATATCCCGTCATTTAAGAATAGCCAAAATCAAGAAACATGGTTACGTTTTGATAATTTCTGCTTTGAGATGCAGAGGGGTTACAAACCTGGAGTGCAAAGGTTGAATCCCCGCCAGCGTTTTTTAAGCATGTCATATTATGGATTACAGCTGGAGGATCATCCACAGGAGTTGAAAGGTCTTTAAGAAAGCCATTCTTTCTATATTCTGCAGAACTTAGAAAGAGGCCACTATATGAGGCCCCGCCAAAATAGGCACCACCGGCAAACAGTGTATCGACAGGGCCTAAATTGCCCTCTGCACAGGTGCGTTTCAACATTGCCCCGCAACCTTCCCAGGCAGAGGCATCAGGTGTAGGATGAGATCCGCATGAAGCCCATACCACCGTGGGAGTATCCGCCCCCTGCAAAAACCGCGGGGTCCATCCCAAACCGGTCTCAGAAACCTGAATCGGCACAGCGTCCTCCCGGATTTCCACAATCCATGCAGTACTCGACTCATCACTGCTCCCATCGGTCACTGATCCAGTTTGAAAAGCGATCCAGTTGCCATCCGGCGACATGGCAAGATTCGAGCATTCCGGAGCATTTGAAATCGGTGTTACAACAGGAGCCTGCATGGAAAAATCTACATAGTAAAGCATGTGATCATTACCGGTAAAAGCTACTTTTACCATTTGGGTGTTAAAAAATTGCTCGATATCAGCGATATTGGTAATACGGACGTTCGGTGCAGCGAAAAGAAGGTTTATGCCGCAATATAGGAATAGTAAACCTCTTTTTGTGCTGGAAATAATATGGTGTAGATACATTTTTTACCTGGACAACAAATGATTGTGAAGCGGTGCAGAGAAAAGCTCTCTGCACCGCAAGAATACAAGAACAGATCCTTAAGGAATAATCAAACTACGTGTCATTTGTGAGGAGTTGCTAATGATATTCAGCAGATACAATCCCGAAGCAATCGAATTAAGCGGTACCAGAACTTCCTGTTGTGAAAAATCTTTCTGTATAAGAATTCGGCCGTTTATCGATGTAATGAATATTTTTGACTGGACAATTTCATGAAGATTAATCGTTAGATTACCGGCATTATGTGCGATTGAAATCGGCCTGCTCGCACTGCTCCAGGTGTTGAAAAAACGGCGGGGTTCATCGAAATCAGCAATCTCCCGAGCGACTGTTATCAGGCCGATATTTTCAGGAGGCAAATCACCGGCGATTAGCAGTGTCCAGCTTGATGGGGCTGCAGCTCGCAATGCTTCCTGCAATCCCCGATAGCGGTTCTGTGCCCACAACGAATCATGATAGGGCGAAATAAACGCGACATGTCGATGCCCAAGATCGGCAAGATAGTGCCCGACATCTCTTCCAGGCCCTGCAGATGTTGCGATCTGAAAAATCTTAGCTTGAGGAATATTCCGGATAAACCGGCGCTCCCATTCTCCGGCAGCATCATAGAGAGCGACAGGTTTTTTTGTGCTGAACAGCATGTCTGCCAGCATGCGGGAATTATCTCTGGGTCCCCGGTTAATTGCAATGTATCCCAGTACATTGTCGCTGCCGTGCAAATGGATATCGCCGTTACGAAGACTGCTGAAAACCAGACCATTTTCGGTCCTGGTATAGGTAATCACATCAAGGTTGATATTGCGTTCATGCGCAACCTGCGCGCATTGCCGCAAAAAATCTCCATTGAGTCCCGAAAGGTTTACAATCCCGGGATCATTACCGTACACAAAACATTGAACCACCGAAAATCCCCGCTGCATAACAGAAAAAGCAACTCGAAACACTTTTCCTTCACGGATAAGAAAGCCATTTGCGCAAAGTCCCGATAACGCTTTCATGATCGTGCGATAATTGGCCGGATACCGATTCTGGAGCTGCTGCACTGACGGCAACGCATGCGTTGCGCTGAATACACCACCGGCAATATCCTTTTCGATAGTTTTCTGAAGGCGTTGCCAGGCATACGTGCCTTCATGAATGTTGTGCCAGCAATCAAGTGATGAAAGCAGCTCTTCGCATCGTTTACCGGCCTTCGGCAATATCCTGCTGCACTGCCCGCGAAAACCGGCAAGAATTTGCTGTGATTTGAGAATTTCTACCGCTTTACGCATTGTGTTGAACGCAACGGCGGAACTCCCTGGGAAGCAATGGATGTATCCGGCAACTCCAATCTCGATCTGGTCCATGGCTCCTGGCTTATTACGTCATCCGATTATCAGGGACTGATTTTTTATGCACGCAATCGCGCAAACCGGCCATATTTTATTACATCAAGCAACGGGGGTGACACGTGGGACCAGAACTGGACCCAATTGAGTGTCGATATTTCAAACGGTATCAGCTCGATAAGCCTTTCACCCGACAATCCGAATCATCCGCTGAATGGCTATCACCTTATCTGCGGATCAAAACATGGCGTCCGCAGAGGCAGACTCGACGTTTACCTCTCCACCGATCCGGCAGGCAACTCCTGGACACGAGTACTCGAACTCAATTTAATCCCCTGGAACATGCCTAAATATGAAGAGAACGCTGGTCCTACGATCTTTCAATCCCGTGACGGTAGCAAAGTCCACCTGTTGTTCACCGGGCGAGGCGGCAGCAAATTAAAATATTATATCATCGACGCCTATAAACTCTGCGACGTGGACGCCGCCACCGGCAGCAACATCAGCATTGGCCATAATCATATGAATTTTGCAGAAAATGGAGCTGTCAGGATTTTCGATCCTTCCGGCAGATGCGTCTTTACCTCCAGGAACACATCGGTAAGTAATGCGTCTATCGACAAACATTTGAAAAAGTTTTCTACGGGAATCTATTATGCTCATATTCGCCGTACAGCGGGATTATCCTCAATTAGAAAATTCGTTGTTGAATAATCGTTTCGATATGGCGCCAATCCCTATCCCCTCTCGCTGCTCTGCATGAGAGGGGATATTTAAATAAAACCCGCCTTTTTGACAGCAAACCCGGCAAATCTTCCGGGAAAAAGCCACTTGAGATCATATAACTTGATCGGCAAGCAGGTGCAAAATTGCTTAACTACATTTCTATTTGATATTCTTTTTAGCAACAAAGAGAAACACTCTCAAGAAACCAGAAGATGAGATAATCCCATCTATGCACCACCGTCTCCCTCACCTTGATCGCAAGGGTATAGAACCCGACCGTTAGAATTCAAAAGTGCCAAAGCACAATTCAGGAGATCATCGCAAAAACATCCTGCATCCACATTAAAAGCGGCATGCGGATATATCTCTTTCAACCAGGTCGACTTGCCGGTACCGCGCGGACCAAACAAAAACGATTTGGTAAAATATTTCCATTTCAAACAAAATTAATTGACCATTCTGCTGTTCAGGGAATTTTTAGCCTCAAGGCAGCATCGATGAGTCGGCCCCTCCGGAAAGCCTCTTCCTCAACCGACGCGCAAAATCCTTCAGCCAATCCCGTGCCGCTGTTTTTCCATAGCCTTTATCCACCCTCAACAGACAAACTCATTGTAAATAGGTATAATTGAGGCTAATCTTTAGAAATAATTCGAGTTCAAGCATTATATTACATGATAATATCATTCGCAAAAAAGCAGAAAACCATCAACGATAAAGGAAATTCAGGATATGCTCACGATCAACGGTGAAAATGTCGACGATAGCCTGATTCAAAAGGAGTTTAACCGTCTCAAGCCGTCCTATGACCGCCAATTCCCAAACCAATCCGAAGAGGAGCGCACCAAACAGCTCATGGAGTGGTCAAAGGAGAATATTATCGAACAGGTACTGCTTCGACAGGCGGCAGCCCAATCGTCTATCGACATTCCCGGCAAGGAGATTCTCGAACGGTATACCCGGCTCGTTCGACAGGTTGGCGGCGAGCAAAACCTTCTTCAGCGTTCAGGCGCAACAACCGACCTTGCCGTCAAACGCGATATTGAATTACAGCTCAAAACCGAGGCATTCCTCAAGCAGATCACCGATGCGCCCTCTGCGCCGACCCGGGAAGAAATTGAAGCATACTATGAAAAAAACAAGGAATCCGATTTCACGGCCCCCGAGCGTGTCCGGGCAGCACATATAGTCAAACACTGCAAAAGCAATGACGAAAAAAAGAAGGCCTATAAAGAAATGCGGAAAATCAAAGGCGAACTTCAGAAAGGACGCCCCTTTGAAGAAATTGCGGGCGAACATTCCGATTGTGCCGACAACGGCGGCGATCTGGGCTATTTCCCCAGGGGCCACATGGTACAGGGATTTGAAAATGTCGTGTTCGATGATATGGAAATCAACGACGTCAGTGATATTTTCTGGACCGAATTCGGCTATCATATCGCCAAAAAATACGACCATGTCCCCCCGGGGCCCATTCCCCTTGAGAAAGTAAGCGACCATATTGCCCGCGAATTACACAAGGAATCCAAACAGAAAGCACTCTATGCATTTCTGGATGAACTGCGGGCAAAAGCTGAGATTGTGGAAAAATGAACACTACAGGCATATCGGTTCTCCGAACCCGGGGGAAATATCATGCCGTTGCGTTATCGTGCTACTGAGAAGGAGGGTACGAAAGAAACAACGCTCGAGCGCCTGAAGAAAACAAAAGGACACGCCCCCCCCTTCGCCACTGTTTATGATTTGGAATATATGATTTATCGCCCAGGCTGCACCTCCATGCCCGGGAAGGAATTATACTATCATTCATACCGCAGTGCTTCGATAGGATTCATTTTCGAGGCTTTCACTGCCGGATAGAGCCCGAAGAGGATACCGACTGCAACGATGATTATTGCCACCCCTGCAAGATAGTGAGGAAGGATTGTCGGTTCGATAGCGCCGTCCGATCCCTGTTTGATCGCATCGCTGATACCGGGCAGTAACGGGACCAGGCCGATTGTTATGCCCACTGCGCCGCCCAGGGCGCTGAGTGTTACCGATTCGGCAATGAACTGGATGAATATCTGGACTGTCTTTGCTCCCAGGGCCTTTCGGATCCCGATTTCCCGAATGCGCTCGGATATACTCGACAGCATTACATTCATGATACTCAATCCGCCGACCAGAAGAGAGATGACTGATACGACCCCCATGAGCACGGCGGCATTACCAAGCATTTTGGTGATATTTTCGAGCCATTCCGCGCCCCGGTATTCAAAATCTTCAACGCCCCGGTGGCGCTGTTTCAGAGTCCGGGCGGCAGCATCAGCCTGGTCCTGAAGCTTTTCCACATCCACAATCGACAGCTCTATCGTGCCGGGATCCGGATCGAACCCGGTAACATGACGCTGAACGGTAGTGAGGGGCACCACAACCGCCCTCCGCAAACGCCAGGGTTTGAAATCGGGATCTTTGGGCTTATAGACGCCGATAATATCGAGTTGTATATTTTTATTGTATATCAGCTTCAGCCCGAGAAGGGATTCGCCCTTGAGCTGCTTATTGTACTCGGAACGTCGCTGATTAATGCGTTCTTCAAACTCCCACGACAAAACACACACTTTCCGCCCGAATTTAAAATCATCTTCCGACGGCCACCGCCCCCGATCAATAACAACATGTTCTTTGTCGTCTTCAAGGGCCGAAGGGCTGACTCCCAGCAGACGCCCTCCCCGCCGTACCCCGGCAACGGAAAAGCGGACCCGGTGATTGATACGTTTCACCACCTGTTTTACATAGGGTGATTCATCTTTCAGATAATCGCCGTCCGACAACCGCAACCCCGGAGACCGGCTCCAGGAAATGTCATTATTGCTTTCTTTGAAATCTCGGTTCCAGAACCAGACTGTTCCGGCCCACTTCCCCATCTTCTCGTTAAGATAGACATCAATACCGCCGATCAAGGTCAGCATGGCCACCAGCGACGCCACTCCCAGAAGCACGCCAAGCACCGAAAGCGCCGAACGAAGCTTGTGCGAACCCATCTCGATAAGCGATGTCCGCATACCCACTGATACTGATCGAATAAAATGTACCATTGTTTTCTCTCAATACTGAAGTGCTTCAACCGGCTGCATTTTCGCGGCTTTTAAGGCAGGAAAGAGTCCGCTTAAAAACCCAATTGCAACGGTAAACCCGAAGGCAAGGAGATAGTCACCGGTTGTCAAAATAGGGACATAGGGGAAAAACCCTTCGGGGGCCAGCGTTGTCAGGGTCCCCACAATCATTCCCGGTATTCCGCCCACAAAGCACCCGAAAATGGCTTCAATAATAAACTGGGTAAAGATATCAAAGGGTTGTGCCCCCAGTGCTTTACGGATCCCGATCTCCCGGATCCGGTTGCCGATCGTTGCAAACATGATATTCATAATACTCACTCCGCCCACCAGAAGGGTGATTCCGGCGATACTCCACAACAGAACTGCAATCCCCATGCGGGCGGTTTCCATCTCTTTCATCTTGTCACGATTGATTTCCAGTTCAAAATCCTCTACTCCCCGATGCATGGCAATAAGGTTCCGTCGAAGCTCTTTCTTTGCCTTGTCGATATGCTCGCTTCCGGTAAGCCGAATGCCGACTTCCTCTCTGGTACGCCGGCGTCCCGAAAATCGACGTGTATAAACAGCATAGGGGATAAGAATTTCTCTTCCTCTCCTATCGAAAAGCCCCTTTGTGGAAAACATGCCCACAATTTCGAAGGGCAGGCGTTCCAGTTGAATGCTTTTTCCCACAGGATTACCGCCTTCACCGAACATTCGTTTGGCATATTCCTCACCCACAACGCAGACTAGTTTCTGCTGAAGCTCATCATCCCGCGTAAACCATCGTCCCGAAGAAATTGTATAATTATACGTATCCGCGTAATCGAGACCGACGGCATGAACCGGCGCCCATTCCTTTGTTCCCTTTACATAGGTCGGTCTCCATCGCATGTCGATTTGAGGAAGCACACTCCGGATATAGGGAAACTTCTCTGCCAGCTTCTCGACTTCTTCAACCGTAAGACCTTCCGATTGCTGAAATGTCATCCGTTCTTCTTTGGTCTCGGGGCGCACCGATCTGATCTTTATGATATTTATTCCCCCGATTATCTCCATGTTGTGTTTCAGGTCCCGGTCCATACCCCGGATAAAGGAGAGGTTGGTAAGCAGGGCTCCCACGCCGAGGAAAATACCCAGGGTGGTAATAAAGGTCCGTGTCCGGTTGCTGAGGATTTCGACCAGGCAGAGTTTTGAATTCACCGCCACCATTTCTTTGAAACGGCCCGGTTTCATTCGACAACCTTTCCGTCAACTAAACGAACCAATCGCTGTGCCCGGGCGGCAACATCGTTTTCATGGGTAATAACGACAATGGTGTTCCCTTCTTCATGAAGCTCATCGAGTACCCTGAGGATCTCATCAGTGGTGTGGCTGTCGAGATTGCCGGTAGGTTCATCGGCGAGGATCAGGGCGGGATGTTTTACCAGCGCACGGGCAATAGCGGCCCGCTGTTTTTGCCCGCCGGAAATCTCATTGGGCTTATGCTTCCGCCGCTCCCACAACCCTACCCGTTTAAGCACCCATTCCACTTTTTCCATTCGTTCACGGCGGGGAATACTGCCGTAGATGAGCGGCAACTCCACATTGGCAAAGATATCGAGTTTGGGAAGAAGATTGAAATTCTGGAATATAAAGCCGATTTTTCCGTTACGGATATCGGCGAGGTGTGAATTTGTCAATGATGCGACCGGTTGGCCCGAAAAGTGGTACTCTCCGGAGCTGGGGATATCCAGACATCCGAGGATATTGAGTAGTGTTGATTTCCCGGCGCCGCTGTGCCCCATAATCGCAACATACTCTCCCGCGGCAACCCGAAGGTTGATCCGGTGAAGCACATCAACGGGCTTTTTCCCCAAATGATAGGTTTTGCAGAGGTCTTTTGTCTCGATAACCGCAGATCCGGTTTTCACGGCAGATTACTCCCTCAGAAAATTATGCTACGGGCCTTTCCTGCGCTGTTTTGCTCCCGACCCACCGGTTTCATCGCGGAAAACAACAACGTCACCGGGCTTGAGCCCCGAAAGGACTTCATAGTGCCTGAAATCGGTACTTCCAAGCTCAACAGGCGTACGCTCGATTGTTTCGCCGCCCTCACCGCCGGGAATGACTTTGTAAACAAAGGATTTGCCTCGTCGCTTGTTAACAAAATGATTGGGCACCCCGACGATGTCCTTTTTCTCGGTAAGGATAAACTCCACATTGACATTGATCCCGGGAGCAATGCCGGGAATAATCGAATCGACCGAGATGATCACCTCGAAATTACCGAGTTCATCACCACCGGATTTCTTCGCACTGAGTGAAATGAAGGTTATGGTGCCTTCGGTCTCCTTGTCTTCAAAGGCCGCCGGTTTAATAATTACTTTCTGTCCCTTTTCCAGATGGACATAATCAACTTCACCGATTTGCGAAATTACTTCGAGTTTGGTGATATCGGCAATCGTTCCAATTGAAGTTCCGCTCTGGAATCCGGTCGTTGCAGAGACCGCAATTTCACCTTCTTCAACATTGAGCGCGGTAACCACCCCATCCATGGGCGCCGAAACAACCGTCTCGTCGAGTTGATCAAGGATATCTTTCAGCTCGAGCATCTGTTGTTTATAGGCGATTTCCGCAAGCTCAAAATCACTCTTCAGGTCGACAAGCTGTTTCTCGGAAACGGTCCCGGTCCCAAACAACTCCTTTGCCTGATCATAGTTCCGTTTGACTTTTTGTTTCCGGATTCTGGCCTGATCCACTGCAAGCTCGGTTCTCTGCCGCTTATACAACAATCGCAACGGATCGATTACAAGGATCGTATCACCTTTCTTTACCTGTTCACCTTCTTTGATATAAATCTTTTCTATTTTTCCGCTGGCTTCACATTTTAGCTCCGCCTTTATTATCGGACGGACCTCACCGGTCTGAGACATGACATCACGAAGACTAACTTTTTTTATGGTATGACGTTCTTCACTCTGTTCCACTTCTTTTTTACCGCACCCGGCAAGTAAGAGAAGAAAAAACACCGGCAGAAAAATGAATATTTTCATTGAAATGTTACTCCGAACTTATTTAAAACCATTCCGGTAACCCGATCAAAAATAATTTCGAGCTTTTTCAGTGTCACTTCTTTTTGTAACCGCTCGATAGCAGCTTTGGTAAAATCGTTCCGGGCCTTGAGATAGGATAAATTATCGACCGCACCGATAGAATATCCTGCGGCAGCAGCTTCAAGCTGTTTTTCGGCAATTTCTTCGGCTTTAAGGGTAATCAAAAACCCCTGTTTTTCTTTTCCCCATTGTTCGATCAGATCGGAGAGTTCGACAGCAAGATCGCGCTTGTACTGCTCCCGGTTTTGCCGGTTGACTTCACCCCGCAGACGGGCTTGCCGAAGAGCAATGGTCCGTTCCTTTGCCGGGAATGAGTAGTTGAGAATCAACTTGACAAGATTATTGCTCAACAAAGCTTTTCCCGAAGAAAAGAGACGTTCATCACTGTTAATTCTGCTGTAAGACGCCTTCAGATCCAGATCGGGCAGGGTGGTATTTCTGCTGAATGCAATTTCATACTCAAGCCGTTTGTGCATTGTTTCGTAGATTTTAAGCTGAGGATCGAACTTTTCGGCCATGGCGATAAAGGTATCGGACTCCGGAGGATCGAATATTTCGAGGGTAATTGAAGAATCGAGTTCGAGAGAATCGGGGTCGATTGCAAGGATTGATGAGAGGTTTTTTTTCGAAAGAGAAAGTTCGTACTCCGCATTGAGCAACCGCTGTTCGGCCTGCAGAAGTTCTAAGGCGGCAGATAGTGTGTCGAGAGGGGTCCCTTCGCCTAAAACAAGTCTTTTCCGCTCGATCGCAAGCCGCTGCTTTGCATATTTTTTTTCTCCAATATAAATATCGCGCTGCCTGGTTTTTTCATACCAGGTCCAGAACGACTGCCGGATTTCGGATATGCGGTTGCATAATTCCTTTTTCTGTTCGAGCGCAAACTCCCTGCTGTCAAAACGGGCGATCGTGACCGTATATTCCTGTTCCCCGAATTCCCACGCGCCCCGCAACAGGGGCTGGGTAAAACCGATGCTGAATTCGGCGCCGTATTCAACAGCGCCCTTTTCAAGAGGAGCCGCAACCCTTTCTTCAATGCCGGCCGACACCGTCCCCCCGCCCGGTATATTCTGGGAAATGTCTATCCCATAGGATGATTCGTAATTTGTACTGTCAAGACCCGCCAAATCAGAATCCTCACTTCCCGCCACTCCCTGTTCGGTTGACAACTCGACCAGAGGCAGCCATCCTGCCTTCTTTTTCTCAAAAAAAAGGGAGTCGGAAAGCCGATTGAGACGCATAATCCTGAACTCACTACTCTGCTCCAGCGCCAGAACAACAACATCATTTTCGGAAATACCACATATCCGAACTGCCCCCAGAGCAATAAAAAGAAGTGAAATGAGCGCCGACTTTTTCATAATTCATGAATATACTTTTTTTCCGGTATTCAGCCGCCGAATCAGGCGGAAAAGAGATCGAAAAAAGAATACGCCCCGGCAAAATGAAATATTCAACCCCGCACCGGACCAGGTACTACTTGTGCCCAACATGCACAATTTTGACGGCATTGGGGACCGTTGCAGTTTCCGTGGAAATCCGCGTAAGGGAATTGAGACTGTTGCGGAGAGAAACAAATCCCGATTTCCCCCTGTTTGAAAAAAGCACCCAGTTGGTGATCAGATAATAGCCTCTGGGCATGTCATGGACATTGAGCCGGAATCCACAATGGGCAATCCCCCCGCGGTCCGAAGGGCTGCTAATCAGAAACCCGCTTCCATCAAGATACCGGTTTTGCATATCGCTGTTCACAAGCCATCCATAGCCGGAAAGGCCGTTCGTGACGGAAAAGTAGCTGTTGTTGGGCATAACCGGAATGAGCGTATCGAGAGGGGTATTTTCTGTAAGGGGAAAAGTAATATTCTTTTCCGGAATAGTGAAATCATACTCTTTCCCCTTTTCGGATATTACCGGCGTCATCTCAATATAGGCTTCCCTGAGAAAGGATTTAAACCTGACCGGCAGATGAACATACACCGGTACTCGTACCATCTGGGGGTAGCAGATCTGGTTCACCGCCGCGCTGTTTGCTTTGAGGATAAGGCCCAGTTTCAGATAGAGGTCCCCTCGTCGAATAAGACGAATTGGACCAATTTTATATCGTTTCACCTTGCAAACCAGACTCTCTTCATTATATTGTATCGAGAGAAGGCCCCAGAGGGCATTGAGATAAATTTTCAGCCGGAGTTCCCTGGTGAGATCGATATACCCTGGAGTCCCCTTTTCTTTTACGCCAGCATGAGTGAAATGAAACCGGTCTTTGCCGAACACCGCATAGTACCAGGGGGTCCGAATTTTCTGTTTAACCGGATCATACTGAATATAAGAGTACGGGGAAAGGGTAATCGAAGTATCATTGGAGATGTAAGCGATTTTAGTCCCCTCCCCCGTGCCGATTTCGATTTTTTCAAAAACGGCCGTGCTGTTTTGCGTAATCGCGGGGTTCTGGAACATTTCAATCGGAGAGCAGTCTTTTCTCAAAAATACAATCTCATCAATCGAATCAAGTATTCCATTACTTTCATCGTTATTGGGAGAATCGCCGCGGAAACATACATACTCGCCTTCAGGCGTCAATTCGTCAATTTGGAAAGGTATCGGTTTTCCCCGGCCGTTGATTATACGTATATTGTCAATTGATTTTCCCAGCAATGAGGGCGTCGACGCCCCGGTTATGACAATGGGTTCGGAAACCACCGGCAGAGCAAACGCAAAAAGAAAGAAAAGGTATAGTTGCGGCAAGGATTTATTCGAACGGGGCATAAATTGAAAATAGCATTTAGCCCCGGCTGAAATCATATACGGCAGAACGGATAGTAACCGATACGATCGTCCTATCCTGATTTGCTCCTTATTTACGGTATAATTTTGTAATAAACACAGGCATGGTGCTGGGAATGGTTAACCGTCCATTTTTAACAGTTCCTTCCTTGATGACCTTTGAATGCCAGTCAATAAACTGGTATTTCATGCCATCAAGCATGGGAATGATTACGGTGCCGCCTACGCGGGCGACACAAACAGGATCACCGGTTGTATCATTGGGCATTGTTATGGCATCGACATTGATATTCCACTCTTTAATAGGATTCCACTCCTGATTTGCATGTTGTTTTTCATCGAGTTCGAATCCCCGGTTGAAACTCGTGCTGACAAGCGAAATGATGGCATTGTCGGTCTCTTTCAACGGCTTGCCGTCGGAGGAAACGATACAGAACTCGATATACTTTTCATCTTTTTTCACCGGATAGGGCATATCGGGAGGATTTGTTATAACAACATCCTGCAATGTAACGCCATTTTCGAATGCTACGTTATCTTTGTCGGGATATTGGGCCAGAAAACCGCAATACATTGCCGTCCCGGGAGCATCGAACATAAGATGGCCGCACTGCCAGTCGATACTGATTTCATCGGTCGGTTCGATAGGACACGACTCAAAAACGCCTCGATACTTGACCCGTGGCCCGATAATCTCGTCGTTTTCCCGCTCCGGGTCGATTAGAAGGCGCATTCCGTAGCGGTAGGCAGTCGGCACAAACATGTCTCCGGCGTCCCCATACCCGTTCATCGACCAGCTATAGAGGCTTTTTCTGCCGAAAATAAATTTTGTAGGGTTCGGCGCAGGCTTCAGATGGCCGCGTGTAAAAATAGTCGCCGCGGCTTTGAGGCTCGAATTATAAACCTCGTCAAACTGGAAATGATACCCCTGTGTAAACTGCTTCTTTGTTGCATAATCCATGGGTTTGTTATAGGGCTCCTCCTGGGTGGTGTCCTGGGGCCACCCCCAGTAATGCCAGCAAATGACGTCCCAGTCCTGGATTGCTCCGGTCCGGGCAAGGGTCATGGGATATTCGGCCCGGTATTTCCCCGGCTGCATATATCCGGTCTCGTACACAAAAAAGGGTTTGCCTTCCATTCTGTTCTGTTCGAGCCACGGCTTGTCCCACGAAATCTTCGGCAATTCTTCGAGCTGACTCGACCAGGGGAAGCGTTTATGATTAGGATCGGTCTGGAAAGTACCGTTCCAGTAGGAATCGTGAGAAATCACATCGGCATGCTGCTGCATGTACTGGGTGGGCATCCCCCACCCCACGCCGTTTTCCCAGACAACAGGCGCTCGTTTAATGGCCTCACCTTCATTGCGGATCGCATCAACTTCCCGCTGCTTATGGGTAATCCAGAGGTCGAGCAGAAATTCGATAACATCGCCTCCACGCTTTTCATTGAAAAATGCGGGATCGTACTGCTGTTTTTCGGCTTCAGCGGAAACCCCTACGCCCAGTGTCGCCGCCTGATCATCTCGCACCGCACGAATCAGAGGCAACAGGCGAATGTTTTTTTTGTCAAAGGATTCGTCCGGAAGAAGGTTGCCTATCCATGCTTTATCAAGGGCCTTTGATGTCTTGTATTTCTTGTGAAGATAATCGTTCCATTGGGAATACAACTCTTTGCGGAAAAAGGCGGGATAATTGAGAAACTTTCCCCGTTTCATCATATTGAACCACCAGTGTTCATTAACCAGTTCCCAGGCAACAAACACGGGATCATCGGCATATCGCAATCCGGTATACTGGTTCACATGATTAAGAATTCGCTTCATCCTTTTAACGCAAAGACGGTGTATCCGCTCATCGTAGTACCGCCCAAGATGTTCGGCGATATCAACCTCTTCTTCTCCCATTGCTTCTTTCCACTCTTCTTCTGTTGTGGGATCATCAAGAATAGAAACTTCCTCGGCCGTTGCACCTTCAATACCCACAAACTGGGCCGACCATATTCGAAATCCTTCTTTTTTAAAGCAATAAATGATATGATCGATAAGGTCTTCACGGCTGCCGTCGCCTTTTTTGTAGTCTTTATACGGCGCCTGCCATAATCTGACCATGTTAAACCCGTGCTCTTTCAGCCGCTTTACACATGCTCTGTTCGCCGCATGGGTCGAAGAACCTGCCGCATTTTTATTTGGAAAACCACCCGAGACCGCCCAGAACCGCACTCGCTTTTCACCCAGATACAGATGACCGTTTTTTATTTCGATAAACTGGTCGGGATCGGCTTCATAGGTATTGGCTAAAAACTGAGAGGAAAAATATTCTTCTTCCGCGGGGGCATTGTTGCTTTTGGCTTGGTCCGCCGAAACGACCATTGTCAACAACAGGACCGAAATAACAGTTCCTTTAAAAAGAGAATCGATCATAATATGTTTCCCTATGGGTTAAAATGTACTCGGAGAGATTACTGTTATTAAAATTTTAATCCAACGCCAATATTCAGGGTCCAGGTCAACCCACCTTCTTCAGCGGTAAGAAAGAAATTGTCTGTCGGGAAATACCGTATGCCGATATACTCTCTGACCATGAACCCGCCGACCTCAGGTTCCTCCAGCTTTGCTCCGGCACCTTCCCAGGAAGCCCATCCGATTCGCTGGCCGAACGCAAGTCCGGCATAGGCATCGAGTTTGTCCCGCACCGGGATTTTATCGGCAAGTACTTCAAGGTTAAAGGGATGAAAAGCGGCCCGAATTCCAATAGGTAGATATCGATATTTCCATAACGAACTGTAGGAATATCCATAGAACCCAAAACCGCCACCCCCGGAAATACAATCGTGAAAACCATAATCGAAAGCGCCATACAGTCCAAAGGGCCAGAGCGGGATACCGGCGGAAACGATAATATCACCCTTGCCGTAACAGCTTCCCGAGGAAGTTGCCCAATCCGATTGAGATGATGAAGTATTCGAAGTGCCTTCAGACCCATTGGGCTCCGCTGTTTCGTTCGCTGTTTCAGTGGAATGGCTGTCGGAAAATGCATCGGCGAAATCTTCCTCCGCAACAATGCTTCCTGAAGCAATTATCATCACAAAACCTGCAAACAGTAATCGTCTCACGAGTGTTTCTCCTTCCGGTTGATTCTTATCTGCCCCCCTCGATTTCAAAATACCTCTCCAATAAACCCGGATGCAACCATTTTACCGGCAAAAAACCGGGGGAAACAATACAGAGACAGATCTACCGTCTGATTTCTCAACGACGATCAATAATCAGTTTCCTGATCAGGGTGTTTTTGGCGTCGCCGGCCTTGACAAGGTATGCTCCGGCGCCGAGTTGCGGCAGTGGGATGACCGACGAACCTCGTACCATGGAAGAAAAAACCGTCCGCCCGCGGGGGTCAAAGAGTCTCACAGTAACAGTACCGTGCCCTTCTGTATCCAGACAAAGAAATTGCCCCATAGTTTTCAGTGAAAGCCGTGGCACGACAGGTGATTGAACAGAGGATATAACAGAACCGGTAGTTATGGTGAATATTTCGTCGATCGCAGGAGGACTCCCCCAGGTATGACCGGCTACCCAGGGATCTTTCCCGTATTCATAGGCTCCCAGGTCGGGAGCGCTCTCCGCAAAACCCTCGGTGGGGCTCGAATATACTTTGCCCTCACGGGTCGTAAAAGAACCGATTTCAACTCCGGCATTTCTGGCAGGAGAATTTTCAGTCAGGGTATAATCTCCATTATCCGGGTCGGTAAATTTCCAGTCTGCCGAATCAGCCGATGCGTCGATATTATTGGCTGCTCCGAAAGCCTCGACTTTCAGGTTGTCCCAGTGCTCCGAAAAAGTAATATCATATTCATAGGTCTCTGCTGCAAATGTGTTATTGTAGTAGTAATTGCTCGGTCCCATGGCCAGCGGATTGAAAGTCCCGTTTTTGATCGGGTTCGGGAAAAACACATTATGATGCAGGTGGACATCATTGCCGCCTCCATGATCGAGATACACATACCCGACATTGTAATGATAGACCCCGCGAAACCAGTTATAGCCGATTTCCAGGTTATTGTTACATAAACCCGCCCCGTAAATTATACCGCCGTCTTCATTAAGCAAAACACAATCGTAAAAATTATTATAGGTGATCGTAATATCGGCAAAATCGCCCGAGGCCCCGCCGGTATGGATAACCGACCGCCCCATGGCATTGATGGTATTCCGGGTAATAATATGCCCGTGCGAGGGGTCAACGTCATCGTCGTTGAGTGCATCCAGAAATATCCCCGCGCAATAGGTTCCCGAATAATTACAGGAGCGTACAACACTATTGTCAACCACATTGTTTGTATCTCCCATAATGATACCGTTTCCCGCACTCCATCTGACAGAACTGTTGGTAAACAGGTTGCCGGACCCGCCGATATAAATGCCCCGGTTGCCCCCCAGTTTTTCCTCCTTGCTCCCGCCGTTCCGGGCATTGGTTTCCCATTGAAAACCCGTATAGTGGCTCACGCAATAAAAATGGCACCCGTCAACAGTGCAATTACGCGACCGGTGCATGACAAGGCTTGTCGCATGAAAAACAAGGTTTTCGAGAGTGATATAATCACGCTCCGAAAGATCAAACCCCATATGGCGTTTCTTTGCAGTAACAAGCATGGTTGACGGATTATCGCTGCCGGGAGCATGAAGATAGAGTTCTCCATCCACAATCGCCCACTCGCCGGGCGAAGAAAGGAAATGCATCAGGCCCGAAAGATAAAACCCCGCAAAACCGGCTTCATGCTTAATCCGGTCGACATCGCAGTAAAGAATGGTAAAATCGCCGTCATCATGGGACCCGACAATCTGTCCGCCCCCGGCATAATACGACCCCCTGGTCCAGAGCATCGCGCCTTTCCAGAAATCATCGGCCCGACCGTGAATGTAAGGATTGGTATGGGTTATCCTGACCCGAACATATCCCGAAGAATCTCTGTGTGCCATTCCGTCCGGACTGAGTACCTGCAATTGATAGGCAAGTACCGGACGGATAATCGATGGCGTCGAATCGAAAGGTTGGGTCCGACGAAAATGCTCGCCTTTATCCCACTGGCCCAGTCCTGTAACCCAGCCGTCACTGTTATAGTCAAACTCCTCGGCAACATCAGGATACCGCGCTTCACACATCATCCGGCCGTCAACAAACACCTGATTGAGCCCCGGCCCCAGGTCCCAGCCAATCGGCGCCTTGTAGATATCACCCTCATAATGGTCCCATCCCCCAACAGTATCGGCGCCGCTGATAATCACCCGCTCACCCGGATAGGCCTTGTAGGTAATGGGATTGGATGAACTCCCCGAATGCTGTGGGGTTACCGTTTCATGATACATGCCCCCACGAATCACACAGACATCACCGGCATCGCATATATCCGCAGCTTTCTGAATTGTCCGAAAGGGATGCTCAAGACTGCCGTCGCTGGAATTTGAGCCGTTGGTGGCAACATAGTAAGTTTCGGATAAAACCACCACCGGTGCGAGAAGAAAAACAATACAGGCCGGGAAAGATTTGCGGGAACATTTCATGGGAAAGCCCTCTAAATCCATTTGTTTAAACGTTTAATTTTTTGCTTGAATTTACCTCCAAACATTTTTCCTGTTTAAATATAAGGAATTTTCTCGATTAAATGTTATTAATTCTGATTCAGGACCAGCCTTGCCCACAATAGCACGCTAACAACCCGGTTGCGACGGATTTACGGGCACCTGAGTAGCCAGCTTTTTTCTTAGAGCTTATCCTGAAACCTGCTTCGTTGCCGAGGCGAATTGAGAAAGAGCGTATGTGAACTCAGGGAACGGCCCTCTGGTTGTTCTTTGATGTTCTTTTATTTCTGAGATCGTTGTTTTTGCATCTCATAAAATTCGTACCGTTTTGCCGGAGTATCCAGATCCATTTTTTTTAGATAATTGTGAATCTTGAAATAGCCGCATCGATGATTGCCGTGAATCGGATCACGGAGCGCTTTTCTGATCTGCCCGGGAGTAAAAAATGGATTCTCGAAAATTATTTGCAGGATTTCTTTTTCAATGCCCGCAACCGTCGTGTGCATTTCCTTTGCAACATCGATTGTTTCCTGGGCGATGTTTCCCGATTTAAGGACCTCCATTTCGAGTCTTTGATTTTCTGATTCTACCTCTATTTCCTCCGAGAGAGGCTTTTTTTCATTCTTTCTGGAATTTAAAAATTCCATAGCCATATCGGTAGAATCAAAAAAAGAAATGTTTTCTCCGAATGAACCGTCTTTGGCATTTTCGATAAGTGACAAGGGGCAATGAGATACCAGAAGTACTTTATTTTCTTTTTTTAATGCCCGATTATGGTTACATAATATCTGCCATCCTTGTGCACTTATCTCTAAGATATTTTCAAACGAAATGACAACATCAACGCCCCCAGCGGCGAAAACATTGCATAGTATCCGCTCAAATTTATCTTCGGTACCGGTGTAAATTTTCCCACGAAGTTTCAGCAGGAAAAAAAGATGGTTCCGGTCAAGCATTTCCAGTTCAGCAAGAAGATCCTCCGAAGGCGGTGTTTCGGACGATTCGGGCCGATTTGTCTCGACCGAAGCGATTTCGGTTTTTAAATGAAGATGCTCATCGACAGCCCCTTCTATCTCTTCGGCAAAACTTTCAAAAGAATCCTGAGCGTCTTTTTCGGACATGACCTCGCCATTTTCAGGAATCGTTGCCGTTTCTTCAAGTCCCCCCTGGTGAGAGCCCCCATCTGGGGCCTGAGCAGGTTTCCGCTGCCTGAATATGAGAGTGACTTTCCCGAGTTCAATTATGTCTCCATCCTGTAAAACAGCTTCTCTTATCTTGATCTCGTTAACATAAATGCTATTGAGAGAATTGAGGTCTTTTATTCTGAATCCTTTATCGGTGAAAGCGATAAGTGCATGATGACGGGAGATGCTTTTATCGGCGATGGAAATCGAATTATCCCGTGAGCGGCCGATTGTCACTTCTTTTTCGGGTAATTCGTAAGAGACAAGAATGGCATCCTTTTCTTTCAGATCCAGTACTGCTTTGACCATAAAGTCTGTACCTTTCCGGTCGGTTTTTCTGCTTTCCAGGAAACAACAGATACGTTCATTTTTTTTCTACCTGTCATCTTTCCGGCAGCCTGGTTTATTCAATATAATTTTCTACACCGATTATTTAAAATCGGAACATCCAATTATTCCATATCGAGGAAACACTGCTTGAAAACAGTTCCGAGTTGCTCAGAATCGTCTCGAGAAGCCTTATCGATAATTCTTCGTATGAACCTTCAATGATTTTAAAGCAACCGTCGATATTTCCCCCAGCTGAATTATTAGAAGTGCCCTTAACAGGATTGAAGAACGGGCCGGTCGTGGTGAATAACTGGAGTATGTTTTGCAAAAGCCGATTAATTCCGGTTTAAAGAAAATCGGCACTATCGCTGTTAAATTTAGTATATTATTGGATAATAAAGGGATTAGGCTGTAAAATCTCCCTTCGAGCATGTTCTTTCCAATTCAACGGAGGTCAATTTATGATTTTTAATCGTCATACAAGGCTTTTAACGGTATGTTTTGCTTTTTTAATAGCCGTACCTTCTGCAGTATTCTCAGCGATTGCACCCGGCGATACCATGTACGGCTCGAGGTACAATGAAACAACCGGTGAATGGGATTGTGCATACGATTTATCAAATGATAGTAAGTATTGCGCCAGTGGCGGTGTTGGTGATTTCAATGTTGGAGACTGGATTGCATTTCAGGATGTTGATTTTGCAAACGGTTTTAAATATTTATATGTTTACTATTCATGTGGAAACCTCTGCGGATGTCTTTTTGAATTCCGGACCGACGATGTTGATAACGGCACATTAATAGTTGACAATATACAAGAACGCCTGCACACCTATCCATCGGGGGGATGGAAGGCCGGAATCATTCACCGGATTCCGGTAAAGTCCAGTGTAACGGGTGTTCATGACCTCTATATAAAAGGAGGGATGTGTGGTGGTGCAGACCCTGGCGGTGTTGGTATTATCGCATTTAAATGGATTTACCTCTCGAATGATTCCAGTGGCTACCGGTTTTACGATGAAATTGTCCCTCCCTATATCACCATTCCACAGTCCGCAACAAAAACAAAACTGTCTAGGCATACCAATCGTCGAAAGAGCTTCATTACAACAAGCTCAGGTATTCGGATCGATCTCGAACAACAAGGACAATACACTATTGCACTTTATGGTCCTGACGGATCTCTTGTAGCCAAATCCTTTCAGAGTGGTCCATCCAGATACACGCTTCCTTCACATTCGATGGCACCGGGCATGTATATATTCAAACTGACTGCTCCGGATAAAAAGCAAACCGAACACATGTTCATGAACAGAAAGTAATCTGAAAGGTAAAAAAATGAAAAAATCGATAAATACACTTTTTTATCTATGCAGCATCTTGATATTTATAACCGTAGTGGTTCATGCTTACGCTGAAAACATTGTGTTTCCTCCCGATGCCGGCATTGTTGATGTAACGCAATACCCTTTTAATGCCCCCAATGATGGTGTTACTGATGCTACGGATGCGATACAGACGGCAATCAATATCTGTGCAAATAAAAAGGTTATTCTCTACTTTCCAAACGGTGTCTACCTGATATCAGGAACTCTTCAATGGGGGAAGAATGATTTCGGTGAGGTAAGCAACCCCTATTACGATTCTACCGATCTGGAGCACGCCTGGGCGGCATCCGAAACGATCCATCCGAAAAACGAAATAGTACTCCAGGGCCAGAGTACCGACGGCACCATTATTCGACTTGCACCGGGAACGTTTACCGAGCCCACCCAACCCAAACCAGCGATTTATACCGGAGAGGCACCGGCGCAGCGATTCAGGAATTCAATCAAAAATATGACTATCGATATTGCCGACGGCAACACCGGCGCATTCGGTGTTCAGTTTAATGCAAGCAATACCGGTACTATTCGTGATGTAAAAATCATCAATAACGATCGTCAGGCCCTTATCGGACTCGACATGGCTTTTACCGGCCAGATCGGTCCTTGTCTGATAAAAAATGTGCATATTACCGGTTTCGGCAGAGGAATCAAAACCGCACAGACAGCAATTAACAGTATTACTTTTGAAAACATCACCCTGGAAGATCAGGTCATTTTTGGTTTCCTCAATCTCGGCCAGACAGTCAGTATTCGAGGGCTTGTAAGCAATAACGATGTTACTGCGGTCTCGAATACGGGTTTAGGGTTTATGGTTCTGATCGATTGTATCCTTACAGGAACCGGGGATGTTGCCAAAACAAAGCCTGCAATTACCAATGCAACAGGAACACCGGTTTTATTTGCCCGAAACATTCAAACCACAGGATATGACAAGGCGATCTATAGCGTATCGGGTGGCAGTGGTCATTTTGACGGCCCTGATATCGATGAATACGTTTCTCATCCGGTACTCTCTTTATTTGATACCCCCCAAAAGTCGCTGAATCTTTCCATTGAAGATGCACCCGAAGTACCTTGGGATGAAAATTTCGACAACTGGGTCAGCGTATCCGATTTCGGTGCTTTGCCCGATGACGGAATTGATGATGCAGGCGGAATCCAGGCGGCAATCGATTATGCAGCGGCCAACAATAAGACGACGGTCTATTTTCCCCACGGCCATAGCGGTTTGTATGATATTCATGCCGATTCTACGGTTACCATTCACGGCGCGAGCCTGACCCGTCTGATTGGCACTGAAGCAGCCCTCTGCAAAGAATTCAGCATGAATCTGACTCCTGCCATAGAATTCGGCAACGATGCAGCCGATGTTGTTATCATGGAGCATATCGATATGCCGTGCCCGATACCGATCGGCTATCTGATACATTTCAATTCAAGCAAAACACTGGTAATGAGCAGTTGCGGGGGCAATATCCATTCACAGGGAACCGGAAAAATATTCCTCGAAAATCATGGTGCCTTCCAATGTTATTTTTCCGGCGATACAAAAGTTTTTGCCCGAGGTTTAAACATCGAAAACACCGAATACAGCTCAGCATTCAGAGGGAAAATCTGCAACGATGGAGCTCAACTCTGGATACTGGGATTCAAGACAGAACGTGATGGAATAATCATTAAAACTACCGGTGGCGGTTTCACCGAATTACTGGGCGGATTCAGCTATTCGACACGCGACCCGGGTGATGCGCCGATGTTTACCAACGAATCTTCGGTGCTGTCAGTCAGTTTCTCGGAGATTAAAGGACGGGGTAACTACGATCCCCTTGTCGCGGAAACACGCCTGTGTACACTTAAGACACTTGCCGCCTCAGAAGCACCGGTCAGGTACAACCCATCGCACTCAATACCCCTCTATGTAGGGTATGAAACCGATGCATCAGGACAACCGGTTGCCGGGGTCATTTGCCCCCACAAAATACCGGTTACCCAGGGGATTAATGAAGCAAAAATAGGACCTTCCCTCTCACCCCGTAAGGTAACGGCACTCCGCCCTGCAGGCCAGGGAACCCCGATTGCTCTTCCCAAAGGAGTTGCGGGTTTCGAACTATTTGACCTCCAGGGAAGAAAGGTGTGGGAATATCGACGTGTTAATGTTCGGACAAGCACTTCAATCCAGCTGCCGCAACACGTTACAAGGAGTGTAACAACAATTAAGTATATCGATAAATAGTAATTTATCATCGATTACCACAGGAAAACACCGCTTCTGTTTTTATGACAAAAGCAGTGTTATTTTTATTTTTTACCGAGTATTCTTATCAGTCGTTCCATATCTTCCGGAAGTTCTGCTTCGATAACGCATGGTTCTCGAGTAAAGGGATGGTCGAAGGTAATCCGGGTACAGTGAAGAGCCTGGCGCTGTATCCATTTATCGGATTCTTCTGGCGACTCTGTTCCGTAAACATGATCTCCGACAAGAGGACAATCAATTGATTGAAGATGCACTCTGATCTGATGGGTTCTTCCAGTGTACGGGATGACGGTAAGCAGACTGTGTGAATTTCCGATTCTCTGCATAGTGATTATTTCCGTCTTCGAACTCTTTCCATTGTCGAGATCAATATGGTAGCGGGGGTATTTGGTACATTCAACATTTTTTGCAATCGGTAAATCTATTGTATAAGGCACTGTATGAGGAGAAGAATGAACAAGGGCAAAATATTCTTTTTTAATATTCCGGATATGGAACATCTTTCCAAGTTTCACGGCTGCATCGCTGGATTTCGCCGCTACAACAACGCCCGAGGTATTCCTATCCAGACGATTTATTACCGAAACATCTTTGTATTCCTTTTTCCGGATGCGTAACTGGTAAACAAGATTCTTCGTAAATGCCTTGCCTGCACGATGGACCAACAGATTGGGGGGTTTGTTTACCCCGATATACCATTCATCTTCGTACACAATTTGATAATTTAAATTTGCCTCAGGCTCACTAAAAGGCAACGGTTTATACGTGACAATATCACCCCGCATGACAGTGGTACCGGGTGCGGCCGGCTTATCATTGAGCAGGATGCGGTTTTCTCTGATATGAATCAGCCATTGTTCCCGGGGATGATAGGTAAAGCGTTCCGCAAGATAATCAATAAGTGTGTGTTGAGCAAGATGAGAAGGAACTTCAGATTTAAAAATCATAATTCATTGATATACAGCGGTTTATATCCGCTGAATTTTTTAGCATTGTAGTTTATGAGGATTATCTCAGTCTGTTTGTCTTTTTCAATATTAACTATGACCCTATCGATATATTTGCGGGCAATGAAAAGCCCCCTGCCGTGGCTGTCGTATAAACCGATCGGTATGCCCTCTTCGCCGGACGTAATCTGTCTGTGCAACCAGTAAAGAACATTATTTTTCTTTAGTCTGCCTCCGTTATCGAGAATTGAAATGCCGTGTTTGGTATCGTCATAAATAACCGAAGCAGTTATGGCATCGTCTTCGGAAAGCTCAAAATCAAAATCCCAGTCTTCTTTGCTTTCGGGTGATTCATTCCGAATACCGTAAAATACTGCATTAGTCAGGATCTCAAACAGTACAAGTTCGAGCTTTTTAAATTTTTCCGGTTCGGGAAGACAGTTGACTATGGTACGGGCATTATCCTCGAGGGTATCTCCCCTTTTTATAATAAAAGTGTGGCGTTCAGCATTACAATCGAAATATTTATCCACCCCGAAAACAGTATTATTAATCAGGCTTTCGATAAGCACGACGAGCTCTTCAAAGTTAAAGGGGATTGTTTTAATGAAAATGTTACCTATATCGTATTTCATGGCAAGTTCGAGATAATCCTCGACATTGTATGCAGTAATAAGAACTCTTTTAATATCCGGGTATTTTTCACGAACAGCTTTCAACAGTTCAAATCCTTTCATACCGGGCATATTGATATCCGATAGAATTATATCGATCTTTTCTTTAGGAAGCACATGTTCGAGAGCATGCGAACCACCGGGCGATTCGAACACAGTGTAACCCTTGATGTCCCGAAGATAATCAGCAATAAAACTCCGCATTTCAGGTTCATCATCTACAACCAAAACATTGGTTGAATATATATTTGAATCAGTCATCTTATGAAAACTCCGGGGAAAACAATACTACTGTTAATTCACTGGCATAGGGGAATCGGTTTCGACTCATATGCATTTTACAAAATACCGATTAAAACATTACATGCCCGGCCTGAATTTAATGCTCAGATTACCCGCATTTACAGGCTGGCTTTTCCTTTGTGCAGGAATAATTTCAGGCCACTTTGTCCTGTCTGGCCTTAGCACTATAGTGTACCCCAGAATCGGTTTCATGTCAACCGCATTGTTGCTGATTGCAGCACTAATCAGTTCAAAACTGATTTTTCGAAACATATTGATATATATTGCCGGAATTTTACTGATAACGAGTACCGTTTCTTCAGAAAGAATCGCTTATTCCAACATATCCCCCCTCCTTCATCTGAACGAACCATGCTATGTATCGGGTACCGTTACCTCTCCGGTTCTCCCCTGTTATGGAAAATACCGATTTGTTATAAAAGCCGACTCGATTCATCATCCATTCATCGGAAGTGTCCTTCATAACAAAAATTTAATATGTGTTACCGATCAACCGCTCATACAGGGCAGCAAAATCACTTGCAAGGGGGAATTTATACTCCCTTATCCCCCGAAGAACCCCGGTGCTTTCGATGAATACTCATATATGCATTCCCGCCATCTGTGGGGGAAATTCTATGCCGATTCGGTGTTGACCATCACCCACGGGCCCTCATCAGTTGCTGCTCTGTCTAATCTCCTCAGGAATAAAGTCCTGTCAACGCTTTCGCATATTAAAGATCTCGACAACAGAGCCATACTCCAGGCAGCGTTTTTAGGAGAGCGTCACCTTTTAACAAACGAAATCAAAACTCTTTTTCGAGATGCAGGGGTATATCATCTCCTGGCAATCTCAGGATTGCATCTCACCATTATCACCGGTTTCATCTATGCCTTACTCTTTCTACTGCCCCTTGGAAAAGGGGTGAAAATAGTCATTGTTCTCCTGCTTATCTGGTCCTATCTTCTTTTCATTGGATTTATACCATCACTTTTCAGGGCTGTTATAATGATAACGCTATTTTCCTCATCATTTTTGTTTCAGCGCCATAATTATTCGATTAATACGCTTGGTATGGCAGGGATTCTCTGGCTTCTCTTCTCTCCCAAAAGTCTGTTCATGCCTGGATATCAGCTCTCATTTGCCGCCACTTTCGCCATAATTGCCCTTACTCCTTTGTTAAAGGAAGGCTTTGAACCACTGATGCAAACAACTGCAGGCAAACTCATGCATCGAGCAATAATTTTGCCCCTTGAGATAGTAATAGCAGGTTTTATTGGCACGGCTCCGATTCTGGCGTACCATTTCGAAACAGTTTCACTATTTGGATTTTTTGCAAATATTTTTTCACCCTTCCTTATGTCCTTCTGCATGTGCTTCTTTCTCGCAGGACTAATGGCGCAGTCACTCCTGCCACCTCTGGCTTCAATTCTCACTTATATCGCTGAAGTTTTTCTCAATCTACTCGTTTCAAGTGCACAACTGTCCCAGAAAACGCCTCTTTCATCCCTTACCCTCTCGGTTATACACCCGGAAATTATTATTATTTATGGAATAGTTGTAGCAGGGGTAATTGGAATTACCCGAAAATTCAGAACAACCTGGCTGCTCTATACTTCAGCGGTTTTTCTCTTTGCCTTCCCTCTGATCTTCTGGCTTAAATCAAGAGATAATACTGTGGAAATTACCTTGTTCAATTGCCCCGAAAATGCTGTGGCCGGAATACGATGGCCCGGGAGGAAACTCTGGATAATCGGACTGGGAAATGAGCATCCTATGTCATCCACCTACCGGAAAATTATCAAGCCCTGGCTCAGACAACACCCCCTCTGCCGTATCGATGCTGTAATTGCTACCGGATTACAGCCAAATCCGATCCATTCGCTTGATCCGTTATTGAAACAACATAAACCAGGCTCAATTTATACCCTGAACTCTCAGCAGAATAGGAATCCCTCTTCAACTATAAAGGAATTTGCCGATGAGTTCGGAATACCAACACTCCCGATATCGCCCGACACCAGGTTTGTACCGGTTCGGCCATGTACCTGCACAGTCAGCTATGTTCAGGCTTCTAACAAAAGAATGAATGCGCCTCCGATTTTTCATATATCCGCTTATGGACACCACCTTACCCTGGGTCCCGACAACAAGGATTACTTGCTCATAGAACCTTCGGAATCAATACCCCTAAAGAATAAAAAAGAAGGCACGAACAGTATTCGAACGAATACAGGAAAGGGAGCATGGGTTTTAAAGATTAAACCCAATGGGATCAGGGAAATAAAGAGGGTTGTATCATCCCATCACCCCCTACACGACCTTTTGTAAACCGGCAATTCCAGAGTGCACCCGGACAGGAACAGTGTGCATTTTCCTCTGCTTTGCACAATGATGAAAAGGAGGTAGAACATAAACCGCAGGTAATGACCTCTATGGTTCTGTCGGCAAGCATATAGGTTGCAATTGTCGACACAGACCTGTTCTTTACAGGACATTTATCAGGACACTCCCCCTTTGAATGCCTCACTCTCTGATAAATCCCATAAGCAGTCGATGAAGAAGCTATTTCTTTTCCTTTATTTTTTTGATACTTTTTCCATTCCTCTTCGTGCAAATATGTATCCTCAAAATTCAGCCTTTTATTTTCAATTTTATCTTCCTCCGGCAAATCGACTGAAGGTGAGATATTACCCGTCAAATCAATAACATCAACAAGCTTCGCGAGTCCACCTCCCGGTGTACCGGCCCAGATCACAGAGGCATCATAATCGATATAGACTGCGCAAATCGAATTCATCGGAAGACAGGTATTTGAAGAATCGAAAGTCACCCATTGATCGGCTCTATGATAGATGAGTCCCCGGGAAAGTGTCCCGATCCAGAGGCTTCCCAAAGGATCTTCTTCTAAAACCCAAATGTAATTGCATGGTAGTTTCGAGTTTTCGGTTGTGAGATATGTCCACCCATTGTTTTCATACTGTGCAAGGCCATTTCCCCAGGTTCCGACAATTACGGGGCCCTTTCGGTTATCGATAATGCATTCCACATGAGCTATATTGCTGTTTGTACTATCAAATATTCTCCAGTCAACGCCATTGCTGAAGGCCAGCGCTCCATCCTTACTGCCGTGATTCCGTGTACCGATCCATAATTCATTTTTACGTGAAATGAAAACTGAACTGATAAGATTCGAAGGAAGATATGAATTACCGGTATCCATTACACTCCATGAATTATCATCATAAACAGCGATACCGCCTTCCAGGGTACCCGCAAAAACAGCTCCACTCCCCCTTTGGGCAAGACTCCATACGCTATTATCGGGTAATCCCGAATTATCCCGATAAAAGACATCCCACGACTGGCCGTCATACCTGAAAAGACCGTTGCCATAGGTACCAACCCACAAATGTCCATTATTATCTTCTAAAAGCGACAGAATATGCGATGATGGGAGACGATTCCCATTTCTGTCATGAAGAGTCCAGGTATAATTATCGTATCGTGCCAGCCCGCGGCGAGTACCCACCCATAGAGTACCGAACCCATCTTTCAAAATGCATTGAACGGAATTTGCAGGAAGAGAAGAATTATGTGTGGTGAAGGTTACAGAAGAATCCTGGGCACGTGCTGAAAACAATAAAAATGCGATACAGAGTGATACCGAAATACTGCCGCTCATCCGCCCTTTTGCCATGCTCTCCATCATTTCCTCCCGAGCATACTGCATCTCTGTCGTATAACAAAGATACAGGATATCCGAAAGGATTTCGCTTTTCCCCAAGGCATATTTGGGGAAATCTCTGTTTTTTTTGAGGAATTTATAAAGAGCACCCGAAAAGAAGCTTGACACAACCACATCCTGTATAATACCAGGAAGTTAGGCTTGAATATTAACAACGAATATTATGCAACCATGGTAACTTCTTTATTTTTCATAAGATTAGCGGGTATAAACTGAAATTCATCGTTCAGATTTCTTCATCCTCTTCTTCTTCATCGGGAGAATGAGGCTCCAAACGCTTTGTTTCGGCTACATAGGTGTCAACAATATTATTCTTCGAAGAAAGATATTCAACAAGTTCTTTGCATTTCTCTTCATCGAGAATAATACGGCTTTGTTTGGTTATTTTCGATGTATGCTCCCACGTTTCGAGTACGTCGGGAGTTAGCTCGAATGCATCTTCACAGGAAACAAAACATATATCATCAGCCCGAAGAGCGATGCAGGAATCAGCATTGATACAGGGAGTGTCACTTAAATAGCGGAGATGAATCCTGTTAACATCGGCAGTTTTAACTATCCGATAATAACCGGTCACCAGAATCTTTTCGCGAAAGTCCTCTTTGGTACCTTCATATTTTGTCATAAAAAACAGATAGCGGTGCTTTGATTTTGTAAATGTAGTTCGCGCCTTATTCCGTATGCAGCCATAAAAACCATACGTACCGGTTTCGTAATTTGGTTCGGGTAAAATATCGGTGGATGGAATCTCTTCCGGTACCTCGCGAATCGGCAGTTCAGATACCGGATCAGAGGAATACATTACTATCATTCCCGAATCCGAAGCCCGATAATCCTGCCAGGGAATGCTGTCAACTGATTTTTGAACTGTTCCTTCAGAAAATAACACGATTCTTCTCCTTGGAAGAGCATTAACAATAAAATAAAGCCCGTATTATTTATACGGGCTATCGTACTCAAAGTATATGTTATGAAAGATAACTCTCTGGTGCCGTATGAGTCAAATCAAAGAGATGATCAATAATGTTGTTTTGTTAGGGAATTAATACCGGAAAATTATTTGTGTGTTAGCTCTTTGTCTGAAATTGAAATTACAAACAAACGGTAAGCAAAGAAATTGACAATAAATTTCTACAAGACAATCATGGCATCACCATAACTGTAAAAACGATATCCTTTTTCAACAGCTCCTTTGTATGCTTTCATTACAAAATCAAAGGATGCAAATGCACTGACAAGCATAAGCAGTGTGGAACAGGGAAGATGAAAATTTGTAATGAGTCCATCGACAACATTAAACGTATAACCGGGAAGAATCATCAGTGAAGTTTCTCCCTCTGATCCTTCACCACGACTCAATGAATCGGAACAATGCTCAAGCACCCTTACAACAGTTGTACCGACAGCGATTACCCTTCTTCCCTGCCGATGAGTTTCTTTGATTTCTTTTGCCGCACTGTCGCTCAGTATGTATGACTCTTTATGCATCGGATGTTTTTCGGGATCCTCGTCTTTTACAGGGAGGAATGTTCCGGCTCCTACGGACAGTGTTACAAACGAGAAGTCTATTCCATTTCTGCGCAGTATATTCATAATTGACGGGGTAAAATGTAAACCGGCAGTAGGTGCGGCAACCGCGCCGGGATTTTCTGCAAAGACTGTCTGATACCGGTCTTTGTCGATAGCTTCACTCTTTCTTTTAATGTAGGGAGGCAAAGGCATATCTCCGTAGTGCTCGATAATATCGATAAGTGAACCATTGCTGTCTGCAGCTCGTACCGACACGTATCCTTCAGAGAGAATATCATCTATACTAACACCTTTATCAGGAGACTTTTCAATGCTCAGGTGCATCCCCTTTTTTAACCTTTTGAGCGGTTTTGCCAATGCTTTCCAACGTCCGGAAGCATCCGGTTCAATAAAAAGCAGTTCTATTCTGGCGCCGGTTTCTTTTGTACAGAAGAGACGAGCAGGAATAACTTTTGTATCGTTAAAAACAAGGCGGTCCCCCGGCGCAAGAAGGGTGGGAAGATCTGAAAATTGCTTATGGGAGATCTGTCCGTTCCCCTTATTCAGCGACAGCAACCTGCTTTCACCACGGCGAGAAGGCGGGTACTGGGCTATAAGCTCCGGGGGCAGATAATAATCGAAATCACTTGTTTTCATTACTGTTCACCTCTCATTACCCGATTATTTTTACCCGACCATCCAATAACCCGTTCATTTTGCAATGTAACACAGACCGGCTTCCCGGTTTTGTCTTTATAAAACCATGTTCGATGGTCTCCCAATCCGAGAATGAATGCCATTTCGGCATGTAACGGCTTACCCCACGAAGCCCTTACCTGTTCTTCAGTCATATCCATGCAGATCTGACCATTTCGTACGGCCCGTTGTATTCGCCGGGGCCATTCCGGATGTTTGCGTAAGATAACCAGCCGCCGTTTTTTGTCCTCATCCCCCTGAAGGCGGCCGGCAATGAAATCTGCATTTAAATCAGAAACATATCTGATATTCTGCGCCCGTACCCACCCACTCGCCTGATCGTTTACAACCCGGAACCATGGTTGTTCTGTTGAATCGACATGCAGACTCTCCACATAACAGGTATCCAGCTTGTCGATATAGTTGCGCGGCAAAGTGCCTTCAACAGGCGTTTCAAAACAGGGTACCGACTTAAGAGCAATGGCCGCTCTTCGATTTTCTCCGGCTAAAACCAGAAAAGGAATGCAGAATAATAAAAAATATTTTAGCATTTAAAACTCATTTCCGGATCTTACTCTTCATGGAAGTAAATTAAAATAACTTTCGTTCAGACCTTTTTCCTCATTTTAAAAAACAACGGTAAACAGATGGAAAGTGAGGAAGCTCCGGGGAGCAGTACTAATCTTCATGAATAAATGAAAGCATTGTCTCGGCCTGATCGTATTCCAGAAGAAGGTCGGTTTCAAGAAGGTCAAGGGAAGACTCATCAATTTCAATATTGTGTTTTTTGAAAATATCCCATAATTGTTCATCGGGCGCAAGAGGACATTTTCGACCTGAATTGCCGATTGAGGCCTTATGGCAGAGATAATTACTGAGTGATACGATTGCCACAAGCACCGACTCAAATCGGGATTCCCATGGTATGTGATGGAAACGGATACTTTCGGCTATTATTTTGGGAAGTCGCCATTTATCGGCGAGCCATCCACCTATTTCCCCATGGCTCGTTCCCAGCACCTTCTCCTCTGCATCATCAAGGTTTGTCTCTCCATTTTGAACAGAAACAATAATCTCATGAAACTCTTTGGAAACATAATGATTGAGTATGACTTTTCCTATATCATGAAGTAATCCTGCGACAAAGGCCTCTCCTACCAGACGGCGGTGAAATCGACGAGCGAGCATTTTAGCACCAATACCACAGCCGACTGAATGCTCCCAGAATTTCGATATATCAAAAACATCTTCTTCACCCTTATTTTTGAAAACATCCAGAACAGTTAGTGAGAGCCCCATATCCCTGACACTATTAAATCCGAGTACAACAATTGCCATATCGACAGTATATATTTCCCGGGGGAAACCATAATAAGCCGAATTAGCGAGTTTGAGTATACGGGCGGTAAGGGCCTGATCGGTTGATATCAGTCGAGCCAGAGATGCAGCCGAGGTTTTCGGATTGTCGACAAGTTCAAGCATTTTCGATACGACGGTAGGCAGTGTCGGAAGGCTGATTATGCTTTCCGTTATCCGTTTGATCCGTTGAACCTGTGTATGGGAATTTTTCATTGATTACCACATGCCGCGCAGAATTTTCCGTTAAAGAGGTTTGATTCAGGCATCAATATCCACAAATAGACCATTATTGCGAGGTCGTTTGTGCTCATTCGTATTCTTGTTTTTCCGCCTCTTTTTCCGCTCGCCTTCAGCCTGTTCTCGCCGTCTTTCTTCAGGATCGATATTCTTTCCTTCAGTCTCATCAGGTTGAACCGGCATTTCTACACGCTGAGCGGCTTTCTGCCGGGCAATCTCAGAATTGCGTTCCTGATTTAACAACGGAGCCTTGTGAATATCCTGCTGATGACGATCGAGTTGAGTCAGATTGTTAAGCGATGCCCGAAAATCAACACCTTTCATTGAAGCTGCCCTTGAGAAATATCACCCTGTACCGGAGCATGTGGCCTTGAGATAAAGCAATGGAATGGTGGAACAGTCAAATAAAATATATGAGCCTCAAATGAATATGCTGCCAGGATACTCTTGTTCATCTGTGCCACCACTTCCATACACTTAATAATCATGCATTAATCCGCTGCAAAAGTCGGCCCCGGAGTTTCAGGATTGCCTTTGAATGGATCTGACTGACCCTGGATTCAGATATTTCCAGGACAACTCCGATTTCTTTCAACGTAAGTTCTTCATAATGATACAGAGCAACAACCAGCCGTTCCTTTTCCGGCAAATTTGCTATTGTTTCCTTTAAAATGTTTTTTATTTCTGCAAACCCGAGAGCTTTTAAAGGGTTTTCGCTTCCAGGATTCTCAATGGTATCAATAAGCTTGATTTCCTTGGAATCGGCTTCTCGATTCGGCATAGCTTCCTCGAGTGAAAGGATTGTTGTGGGAGTGACCTCAGAAAGCAGCTCTTCATACTCCTTCATAGACACTCCCATTTCCTGGCATACTTCATCATCATAGGGCATTCTTCCCAATTCATTTTCTAATTTTGAATAGACCCGCTGGAGGTCTTTTGATTTTTGCCTGACCGATCGTGGGACCCAATCGAGTGCCCGCAATTCATCCAGGATAGCCCCTCTGATTTTATGCCCGGCATAGGTTTCGAATTTAAAACCCCTTTCAGGATCAAAGGTCTCGACAGCTTTAACCAGCCCCATAATGCCTGAACCGATCAAATCATTTTTATCAACTGACGCCGGCAGATTTACTGCAAGACGATAGGCAACATATTTCACAAGATGTGCATATTCCACCAGCAGCTTATCTTTTGCAATTTTCGACTCAGTTTCCCTGTATTCCTTCCACAGGGCTTCTATATTGGCCATAGGAATCCCTTTCCGAGGTCCGAGATGCTTTTCTGGTTGCCCGGGGCACCAGCGGCTATCCTTAATATTGTAAAATCACGGCTCATTTCTATCAAGTGGTAGTCCCCTGTTTTTTGCCTGTTTGCTGGATGCCGTATTTTGAGCGTTCTTTTTCTTCCCGTACACGCTGCAATAAACCATCATCGAGAACATCGTTTTTTTGATCATCAATATCCTCAAGAAGGTTTTTTAAAATGATATCGGCCAGCAAGAAACTGCAGAGCCATACCAAAACCGCGGCACCGCCTCCCTTAAAGAACGCCCATGCAACGGTACCGGTGTTCAACGGATCATAAAAATCCAGACTGAGAAAAAAAATTATAAAAAACGATCCTGCACTGACGGTTTTTGATATTTTTTTAATCCAATAAATCATTACCCAGATTCTCCTCTATGAATTCTTTCCAAAAAGCCTGCCGAAAAAACCTTCCTCGCCACGTGAAGGTACCGAACAGAGCGAACGGGCAATCGATTTTATACGACAAGACATCAATTGTTTCGGTTTTTTTAAAAACAGAATTTGTTGTTTCCGTATCAGTTGAGGAACAGCTTTATCATAGGGTAAAATTCCGCTTAATACCACCGAACGGTTCAGAAACTTTTTTGCGATTGAACCAAGCTTTAAAAATGCTTCTTCCCCTTCCCTGTCCGAATTGCTCATATTGACGATTACTTTGATATCCGAAGAACGTTGTTCATAGAGCACCTTAATCATGGCATAGGCATCTGCCAGCGATGCAGGTTCGGGGGTCATCACCAGCATTACGGCATCGGAAAAATGAATAAACTCCGTTGTCGAGGCACCGATACCGGCCCCGGTGTCGATCACGATAAAATCGTATTCCTGTTCGAGTTCGTTTAACTTCCTGTGAAGAATCCCAAGTGCCATCGAATCCATATTTGCCATCTGGCGTATTCCCGAAGAGCCCGGTACAATATCGATACCAAGCGGCCCTTTGCAGATTGTGTCCCGGGCCGAACACGCTTCATTGGCAACATGAGACAAATTAAACCGCGGCGACAATCCAAGGAGGATATGAACATTTGCAAGTCCGAGATCTGCATCAAAAAGAAGCACTTTCTTATTGAGTGAGGAGAGTGCCATACTCAGCATAAGAGCAATATTGGTTTTTCCCACGCCGCCTTTACCACTGGTTACGGCTATGCTACGAGGTAGCACACCTTTGGCTTCTTTCCTTTGCACGAGACTTTCGGTGGTGGCGCCATATTTTAGCCGTGCCATATGCCTTAACTTCAACGCCTGATCTTTCACAGCCTTGTTCCCTCCCAGAGCCTGCGCATAAACTTCGATGAATGAGCCGGTTCAATATCATCAGGCACACTCTGCCCGGCGGTAAAGTAGGATACCGGTATCTGGGTCTTATCGACCAGCGTGTAGATATTTCCCACGTGACGGGTTTCATCGAGTTTAGTAAAAAGTAGACGATTTACATTCATTTCTCTGTACCTGCCGACGATATCTTCCAGATCGGAGTCTTTTGTGGTAGCGCTGAGCACAAGATGAACTTCATCCGGATGAAGGACTTTTAACTGCTCTTTCAGCTCGTTCATATGTTCACTGTTATTCTGACTTCGACCTGCCGTATCGACAAAAACAAAATCATCATTTTCGCATGCAGCAAGGGCATCGGGGATCTCTTCGGGGGAAAAGACAACATGAAGTGCAATACCGGTGATATCGGCAAATGTCCGGATTTGTTCTATTGCAGCAATTCGGTAGGTGTCGGCCGTAATAACCGACACCATATTTTCCTGCTCCAGAGCATATCCGGCGGCAAGTTTTGCCAATGTTGTGGTTTTCCCCGCACCAGTCGGTCCTACCAGGGCAACAATCTCAGGCCCATCCATCTTCGACCTGATAGGCCCCGATACCGGAAAATACCGTTCGAGTTCTCGAATAAATGTTTCATCGATGGTAACATCGTCGGTTTCATACTTACTTCTGATATTAGCGATAAGCCGCCCGGCCGAATCAGGCTTCACTTCGGAATCGACAAGGCATTTATACAAAACAGCCCAGCCCCGTGTAAAGCCCCCTGCCGCCATCGTATCCTCCGGCCTTGCCAAAAGCCGAACCAGTTCTTTCAACTCCCTGATCTCATTTTTAATCTCATTATAGCTTTGAATCTGAACAGGTTGCGGGCTGCTGCTTTTGGGGGCGCTTTCCTTTTGGGGAAAAGCCGGTTTGACAGGAGTAACAGCGGGAATGGCTGAATCACCCGCACGGGTCGGACGGGGCCGCCGGTATACCCCGGGATCGGCCAGATGAATGGGATTTGCCTTTTGTTTTGAAGGACCGGCATTTTCATCGATAGCAGCAGTGACTTCAATCTGATCACCTTTGCCCAAAGCAAACAGGTTGCCCTGCAGCTTATTTGTCTTTAAAATAACCGCTTCTTCTCCCAGATCATCCTTGATCTTCAGAAGAGCTTCCCGCATGTTTTTTGCGGTATATTTTTTAATTCTCATATATCAGCCTTCATTTTTAACATACTTTTCTTCCTGTCTCCCCACAATCATCCCTGTGACGGCTTATCAGCCTGTGGTCTTTCAAGTGAAATCATTCCTGATGATCGTATTTCGATTCCGGGAATAATCTCATTATATGACAGCACAACAAGATCTTTGAAATTACTTTCCGTCAAACGTTTTATTTGAGAGCGAATGGTCGGCGAGCATATAATTATCGGAATTTCATTCCGTTTCTTGGCATTGTCGACCTGAACACCACAGGCATCGAGTATCCGTCCGACTTCCGAGGGCGATAAGGCCAGCCGGAATCCGGCCTCGGTTTCCTGAATATTGGCTTCAAGCTTGGCCTCGAGATTTGGATCGACCGTTATTACAGGAATAATATTCGACTCATCTTTATAGATGTCGCAAATTTGTGGCGCCAGAGAATTGCGTACATATTCGGTCAGAATTTCGGGGTTCTTATTTTTCACACCCACATCGGCCAGAGTTTCCAGAATTATCGGTAAATCACGGATCGGGACCTTTTCCCGGAGAAGGTTCTGCAGTACCTTATGAACTTCTCCCACCGTAAGAATATTGGGAATCAACTCGGAGACAACCGTCGAATGCTCGTCCTTTATATTGTCAACAAGATTTTGTACATCCTGACGGGTCAATAAATCATGCGCATGGTTCTTAACTAACTCGGTTATATGAGTCGCCAGTACGGCCGGAAGTTCGACAACTGTATAACCTGCCAGTTCTGCATTTTCTTTCTGGCTCTCGGTAATCCAGAGTGCAGGAAGGCCGAAGGCCGGTTCAACGGTTTCGATACCCCGTATTTTTTTTGTTGCAGTCCCCGGATCCATCGCCAGATACGACCCGCTCATCAATTCGCCTTTGCCCACCAGGATTGTTCGAATTTTTACTCTGTATTCATTGGGCTTTAATTGAATATTATCGCGAATCCTTACCGGGGGGATGATTATTCCGAGTTCTGTGGCGAGTTGACGGCGAATCATGGTAATCCGATCGAGGAGATCTCCACCTTGCGATTTATCAACAAGTGGAATAAGACCATATCCGATTTCGAGTTCCATGGGGTCAACATGAAGGTAGTCTTCCGCACGTTCCTGTTCCGGCTGTGCGGTTGGAACCGCTTCAGCCTGCTTCTGCTCTTCCGCCTTTATTCTTTTCATGCCGATATACCCGGTTGCGATAACCGAAACCCCCAGAGTGATAAAGGGAATCTTGGGAAAGCCGGGTATCATAGAAAAAAGAAGCATAACTCCGCCGGCTACAAACAGAACTTTATGATTTTTTAAAAGCTGGGTACTGATTTCATCACCCAGACTGCTCTTTGAAGCCGCACGGCTTACAAGAATACCGGCACCGGTAGAAATCATGAGTGCGGGTATCTGACTGACAAGACCGTCACCAATTGTCAGACGGGTATATGTTGAAATGGCTGTCTGAAAGTCCATTCCCATCTGAGCAATACCGATAATAAAGCCGCCGATAACATTAATAATAGTAATAATAATGCCTGCAATGGCATCACCCCGCACAAATTTGGAGGCTCCATCCATGGCCCCGTAAAAATCGGCTTCCTGAGAAATTTTCATCCGCCGATCCCGGGCCTGTTCTTCAGTAATCAATCCCGAGTTGAGATCGGCATCGATCGCCATCTGTTTCCCCGGCATAGCATCAAGAGTAAACCGCGCAGCAACTTCGGCAATACGCCCTGCACCTTTAGTGATCACAACAAACTGAATTAAAACAATGATAATGAATATGATAAATCCGACCAGCGCATTTCCCCGGGTAACAAAGGTACCGAATACCTCAATTACCTGTCCGGCATCCGCCTGGCTCAATATCAGACGGGTTGTCGCAACATTAAGTGACAACCTGAAGAGTGTCACTGTCAACAATAAGGCGGGAAACACCGAAAAATCCAGGGCCTCCGAACTGTACATGGTCGATAAGAATATTATCAGCGCCAGGCAAAGATTCAACGTGAGCAGAATATCCATGAAAGCCGTGGGAATCGGAATTACCATGACAATGAGTATGGAAACAACTCCGATGACGATCAGCAGGTCTTTTCGCTGCGCAATACTCTGCCAGATCGGACGATTAACGGTCGCGCTTATGGCATTTGATAGGTTCATATCCCGGATCCTGTTACAGAAATTTCGATATATTTTTCCACCAGACCATCCTTTGAATCTGTTACTCTGAGTGATAACGTATCGGCATAGGTGGAATCCTTGCAGACAAAGGTCGCAGTGTCTCCGACCGCAATTTCAGTTGCATCATTCAGCCATGCATATCCAACCGAATCACCGTGCACGGTGTCGGGATCTGCCGCATAGGCTTTTAAAACCAGAGTATCGGCACCGTTCTTTGCATAGGAATACAAAGAAACATCACTGGTAAATGTCGTGTCGGTACCGCCGGACACAGAAATACTGTCGAGAACAGGATCATTATTGAAGACATTGATAAAGACCGCTTTACCGGTATCAAAGACGCCGTCGGTTGACGTAACCAGTATTCTGTCGGTATACGTCGAATCTTTCGCGATATACCGTGCTCCTGTATCTCCTATTGCTGTTACACTTACTCCCGGCCCGGTAAAGGGTACCCATGTTGTGGTGACCGAATCCCATGGATCGGTATCCGAGGTGTATATCCGTAAAGTAAGTGTGTCACCCTGAAAGAGGTTGATATCGATGGTGTCACGCTGTGTTGTTGTGTCGCCAATGCTCATACTGTCAATAACCGGCGGAATATCGCCGTGAACGACCTGAACAGCCACAGTGTCGCTGTTATTCCGAGGGTCGGTAACGGCAATTTTGATTGTATCGACAATAACCGTTGTACGCAGAGTGTCGCTGCAATTGCTTGCCGGGCAAATGTAGGAACCATGGGTAGTGTCGGAAGAAAGGGCGGTTGAATTCCGGGCAAGCCAGGTATAGGTCAATGTATCCTGATCGGCATCACGAGCAAAAACGCTTAATGCCATTGTGTCTAGTGACAATTTACGATAACGGAAGATACCGGAACTCCCCCAAAAGGTAGTACTGTCTACCCGTACGCTGTCGATAACCGGTGATGTATTGGGACTCAGCCGGTAAAGGATCAATGTTTTCCGCGCATGCCCGCCATCACCATCATAGGCCTGAATATATACGGTATCTCGGAAATAGCTGCCTGGGGTCGTATAATAGTTAAGGGAGCCTTTCCGGGATGCCAGCCTTGATGTAAACGGTTCGATCGGACGAAGGGTATCTAAGGTATCGCTCGCTGCGTACCAGGTAACATCATAAGTATTGGCATCATCATAATCATTCGCCACCACAGAGATGGTACACACGCTTGTTGATTCGACCTTATACTCCACAACATCAAAATCGGGGGATAATTTTGTGCTGTTTACCTTTATTTCATAGATAACCGGAGGAATATTGTATACATAAACTTTCACCACATTGCTTCGCAGCTTTTCGCCCCCTACCGTGACAAACACAGTATCGTAGGCCATACCTTTTGCCGAATCATAGTTCTGAGGAGTATATAACCAGGTCAATTCGACTTCCATGCGACGATATTTTTCCTCAGAACCTGCATAAGGATACTCGAGAAATCTGGCTTCACCCATATTCCAGTTCAGATCTGAAAAATAGAGTGAATCGTTGGGAATAATAATAACCTTTACAGGATTGCCGCTGAAGGTTGCTGTTGTTTTGTCGAGTTCATCCAGATAGATCATGATCGGGAATTCATCTTCCTCAACATTTGTTGGTGATACACAGGTGAGAAACATGCCGATCAGGCACCACCCGGTCAGGATTCCCCTGAGGATCGAATTTTTATTTGCTCTCATGCAGCCACCTTATTTTTGAGCCGGTAGACATAGGCCAGAATTTCGGCTATAGCGGTAAAGAATTCTACCGGGATATCTTCACCGGGTTCGACTTTATCGTACATTGCCCTTGCAAGTGGTTTATCTTCTACAATAGGGATTTCATGCTCCCGTGCTGTGTCCTTAATTTTTTCAGCAACATGCCTTTTCCC
Source organism: Chitinivibrionales bacterium (assembly GCA_014728215.1). NCBI lineage: Bacteria > Pseudomonadati > Fibrobacterota > Chitinivibrionia > Chitinivibrionales > Chitinivibrionales bacterium. The sequence goes on along the minus strand of WJLZ01000129.1, from coordinate 34,958 downwards.
CTTTGCCAGCACGCGGGGTGTCGCATTTTCCTCGGGTTCATACCGAATGGCAATGGCGATATAGGTAGGGTTTGTTACAACGACAGTCGCTTTCGGAACTTCCTGCATCATCCGCCGCCGGGCCATTTCTCTTTGCAGTGATCGGATTCTCGATTTGATCTGGGGATCCCCCTCCATCTGTTTCCGCTCTTCCTTGATCTCTTCTTTTGTCATTTTCAAATTTTTTTCATGTTCATACCGCTGATAGAATAAATCGAGCAGAGCCAGAATAATCAGGACAAGCACAATTCTCCATACAATAGTGAAAGCCGTGGTCATGAAAAAGACCCAGATGGCGCCGGGGCCTGTATCCGCAAGTTTCATAAAGTGAAAAAACCGGCCTCTGATAGTTATATACGCAATTATGGCAATGATTGTAATTTTCATGAGATTTTTAAATGTTTCAACAATCGATTTCATAGAAAAAAGTCTTTTCATCCCCGAGAGAGGATTTATTTTTTCGAGTTTCGGCTGTAATGGTTTCAATGTAAAAAGCACCCCGATCTGCAAGTAGTTGGCAATCAGCCCGGCCACCAGAATACCCAGAACGAGCGGCATGGCAACTTTGGCAACCATAAAAGCAGCGTCTCTGAAAATGCCGACAAAGATAGCGGGCGACATCCCCACGTCGGATAACATACCAAGATAATAATTGAAAATCCCCCCGATATCTTCGAGCATTCTCCGGCCGAACATGCGTAGAAGAATGAGACCGGTAAGAAGAATAATAACCGAATTTAATTCGGTGCTCTTCGGAACATTACCTTTCTCGCGCGCCTCGGCACGCCTCTTCTCGGTTGGGGCTTCAGTCTTTTCCTGAAAGCCATCTTCAGCCATAGTCTGCTATCCTCTACGATCAGGCCATTAAGTACAACAGTTTCCATAAATCCTGCATCAATGCATCAAACATCTTTTTAAATACAGTTGTCAGCATGGGCAGGGCAACAATCATTGAAACAAGTCCCACTCCGATTTTGAGTGGAAGACCCACAAAAAAAACATTAACCTGCGGCACAGTCCGCGCTACGATTCCCATTGTGATCGAGGTCAGAACCAGCGCGATAAAGACCGGTGCCGAAAGCTTCAACGCCGCGACAAAAACATTCCCGGCCATCGATACCAGAAGAAATGCTATCTTTCCTCCGGGCATTGATACTCCAAGAAGAGGAATAACCTCAAAACTTTTCTGGATTGCCAGAATCAGAAAAAAATGACCATTTATCAAAAGGAAAAAAATGGTAAAAACCAGTGTTTTAAACTGCCCCATGGTCGACACCCGAGCATCTGTAAAGGGGTCGATCAGCTGAACAAGAGCAAAACCCATCTGGGTATCGATAAGTCGCCCGGCAAACTGAACTGCGGCAAAAAGGAAGGTTGATGCAAAGCCGATGAGTAATCCTACAAATACCTCTTTGATAATCATTACAAAAAAATGAACCGTCGAAAACTGATCAAGCCTTGTTGAAGGTATCGGCACCATGGGAAAAATTATTATCGCCAGAACAAATGACAAGATAACCTTTACATGTACCGGAATATTCTGGGAGCCGAGAACCGGCAACAGCGATATCATCGCGGTGACACGAACAAAGACCACCAGAAAAAACTGTACATTTTCAAAGGACAACCAGGTCATTATTATCCCGTAACCGTTGGAATGATTTCAAATATACGAATAGTGTAATCGATGAATTTTATCAGCATCCAGGGCAGCAATGCCAGAAGCACACCGACAATAGCCAGAATCTTCGGTATAAAGGTCAAGGTCATCTCATGAATCTGTGTAACGGCCTGAAATATTCCGACCAGCAGACCGACAACAAGCCCGGCAAGCAAAAGAGGACCGGAAATGAAGAGCACCGTAATCAATGCTTCTCTTCCAATATCGACTGCTACTAATGGTTCCATTATTCTTCGACCTCATCTCCGTCGGTTATTGAAATGAAACAACAAGTTGCCTTACCAGCAAGTGCCATCCATCAACGAGTACAAAGAGTATTATTTTAAAGGGCATCGATATCATTATTGGCGGAAGCATCATCATTCCCATCGACAAGAGCACACTCGCTACGATCATATCAATTACCAAAAAGGGAATATACAGTATAAAACCGATGATAAATGCCGTTTTTAATTCACTGGTAATAAATGCCGGTATCAGAACTTCGTAGGGAAGGTCGTTTGCATTTTTCGGTAGAGGCGAACTCGAAATCCTCACAAAAAGAGCGACATCTTTTTCATTGACCTGTTTGAGCATAAATTTACGCAGCGGGTTCCCCGCCCTTTCTAATGCCTGTTTCCAGTGAATCTCTTCGGCAAGATAGGGCTGAAGAGCTTCGTCGTTAATCTGCATAAATACAGGCATCATGATAAACATGGTCAGAAACAGTGCCAGGCCAACCATTACCTGATCGGGCGGCATCGTCTGAGTCCCCAATGCCCTTCTGAGAAAGGAAAAAACAATCACAATCCTTACAAAGGAGGTTACCATGATCATTATGGATGGAGCCAGGGCAAGAACGGTGATCAAAAAGAGAAGCTGCAGGGCCACTGCAACATCGGCAGGCTTTTCGGCATCGGCAACCGACAAGGTTACTTTTGGCAACACCTGAGAAAAGAGGGGTGAAACTAAAGCCAGGCAAAAGAAGTATGAAAGGACAATTTTTTTCTTTGAAAAAAAACTGCTCAAGCTTCTTTTAAAAAGAGCCGATACCGATAATGGAGAGGTCTGTGGATGCGTGCATTTCACGATGATTTTTTTCCCATTTTTCCGACAAAATTCTCAAGTGTATCCTTGAACCCGTTAATGGAAACGCCTCTCTTCGAGGATGATATTATTTCGAGGGCCTGAGGCCCTTCGATTTTATCCAGAACATTGATAGTATTCTGTGTTTGCCCTAAAAGTATCACCTGATCCATCACCCGTACCATCAGAAGGCTTCTGTTTGTTCCCAAGTGAAGGACTTCCAGGATATCCATTGAGCCTCCGCCTATTTTGGAACCGCCGGCAAACCCTCCCTTTCTGACCAGCCAGGCAATTGCAAAAATCAGTACGACAATCAACACAAGATAACCGGTAATTCGCAAGATTACCAGAATAAGATTTTCCGACTCTTCTTCCCCTCCGGTTGCGGCTGAATGAGCCGGGGCGCTGTCGCCGGAGGCCGATTCTGCGGCAACCAGCCGCTTGACTTCTTTTAGATCAAGCTTGCCCTTATCATCCTGCGCCGTGCACAAGGAGGTTCCAAACAAAACAATAGAGATCACCAACAGACACCCCGTACACCTGATTATCGACATTAGCGCAAACTCCTTATGCGGTCTTCTGCAGATACCAGAGAAACAATCCGGATTCCGAAATTTTCATCAACGACGACAACTTCACCTTTTGCGACAACTTTATTATTCACCATAAGATCGACCGGTTCGCCTGCCATTCTATCCAACTCGACGATTGAACCCGGTGCCAGCTCCAGAATCCTTTTAATAGAAAGGGATGTTCTTCCAAGCTCAATGGAAACATCAAGATCCACATCCATAAGCATATCGACCGAATCGCCCTGCGATTTCGATCCTGAGGATTTATCCATGAGCGGGGATTCCTGAAACGAATCACCGCCGTCAAAATCTGAGGATACCGAAGCAAGATCATTGAGCTCATCCGCGCTGAGGCCGATACCTTCATCCAGATCCTTTTCTTCACCGCTCCCCTCGTTTGCACTTCCCTGGCGCGCGATCATTGCTCCGCTTATCTCATCGGAAAGAACCATGGCGATAGTAAACCCCTCCATGCCTTCAACCGTTACGTTTAGAAGGGCCATATCAGAGGCAGCACTATCAAAGGGTAGTGATCCCGAATCGCATTCCTGAACTTCGATATTACCAAAGGAAACACTTTCACCGAACTTCTCTCCAAGTTCAACCCCGAAGGGATTGATCATCTGACTCGCAAGTTCACTGATTGCATCCTTGTGATCGTCAACATATTCCGCGGTACCATCACCCATCATCATAAGATCAGAAAGCACCGCTACCGCATTTTTAGTGATAACCAGAAACAGATCACCGGACACTGCGCCTTCTGCAGTTATCTTTATGGACAATAAATCACCGGAAACAGTTTCCTGAATGGCCGATGTATCGGTTTTTTCACAACGAGTGATTTCAAAACCGATTTGTTTATTGAGAACGGTGGTCAATACATTCTGGGCATGATTATTGAATAATTCAACGGTTTTCTGTAATGTATCGTAATTTTTTTCACCACCCGAATCATTTCCCCCGCCCATGTCAAGGGAATCCGCGCTAATACCTTCCCCGGTATCCTGGGACAGCAAATCGTTAATTTGATCTTCTGATAATGGTTCACTCATCGCTACCCGGAACCTCCTTCTCAATTATCTTTGTAACTTTCACCGCTTTTTTGCGGCCTATCAGGCCGGTTTTTCCCGCCATTTTTGTTTTACTGCCAACCTGGATCGCCAGATCGCTTTCGGCAGGTTTTTCGAGGCACAAAACATCCCCACGCTGAAGCTGTAAAAGGTCTCTGACTTTCAGTTTAGTCTGACCGATCACCGCCGAGACCGGAAGCTTGAGCGCCTCGATTTCATGTTCGAGAACCTGTCGTGTCTCAACTGTGGCGGTGCTCTGTGACGACATCCACGATTCACCCGAAAGTTTACTGATAACACTTTCTAAAACAACATAGGGAAAACAAAGGCTCATCAACCCCGATGCATTCTGCATCCGGACTTCCAGTGAAATCAGGATAACCGTTTCACCGGGAGGAGCAATCTGAACAAACTGGGGATTAGTTTCATACGTTTCGATTCGTGGAGTAAAGACACCGATATGCTCCCAGACATCTTTCAAATCACTGAGCCCCCGGTCGACAATGCGCCGGATTACATTCTCTTCAATGAGCGTTAGCTCTCTATTCTGTTCCGAAGGCTTGCCCTGACCGCCGAACAGACGGTCGATAATGAAAAAGACCAGTGATGGATTGATTTCCATTATCGCATTGCCCTCCAGGGGATCCATCTTGAAAACGTAGATACAGCTTGGATTGGAAATCGACATTATGAATTCGGAGAATGTCAATTGATCCACACTGACCAGTTCGATCTCCACGAAGGTGCGGAGAAAATTTGTCAGGGATGTTGAGTATTGGCGTGCGTAACCCTCATGCAGATTCTGCAAGGTGCGCATCTGATCTTTGGAGACACGGTCCGGACGGCGGAAATCGTAAAGCGAAAGTGCTTTTTCCTGCTCCGCTTCTTCTTCGCCCCCTCCCATCGATCCTTCATCAAAACCGCCAAGATCGCTGTCGCCACCGGCGGAAACCGCACTCAACAGGGCATCGACTTCATCTTGTGATAATATGTCACTCACAACTCATTCCTTTTCTCAACTTACTGGATTATAAACTGATCCAGATAAACATTACTTACTTCCCCTATTTTCGGCGGCAGAGTACTGTTTATCCGTCGTAAAAATTCTTTCCGGATCTTTTCCTTTGCTGCAGGTTCACTGAGTTCCATTAGAGTCATCTGCGAGAGCTGGTCAATGAGAATATTTTTAAACCGCGGCGCCCGCCTGACCAGTTCCTCGGGGAGATCTTTATTACTTTCATTATATTCAAGTATGACCACCACTTTCAGAAAACGTTCGCCGTCAGTATCGGCAATATTGACAACGGCTTCTATAGGCTCCGAAGTCGCCCCCATTGCCGTTGTCTCTTCCATGACTGTCTGAGCCGAATCCACGGCAACTTCGGCTGCTTGATCTTCTTCGCTCTTGGGCCTGGTCACATTAAAAAGAATGAATGCCATGATCAGATTTATAACGACAATGCCACCGATAATTCCGAAAAAGAGGATTGTATTCGATCCTTTTTTTTTCTCCCCCTTTTCAGAACCTTCCCCTTGTCCCTGTTGTTCCTTCTGCTCCTGTTTTTTTTCTTCCTCTGCCATGGATTCCTCCGTTTACACTGATAGTCCTGTGCGCCATTTATCGTTATGAGGCTTCAGCTCTTTAGTTCGTCCATTTCTTCTTTCTCAAGATATTCGACATAAATTTCGATCCGGCGGTTTTTTTGTCTGCTTTCCGGCGTATCATTGGGAGCAACCGGCCTATATTCCCCGTATCCGACGGCGCTCAGTCGTGCCGGTTCAATCCCGCATTTATAAGCGAAAAATTTGACGATATTAAGCGCCCGTGCCGCGGATAATTCCCAGTTCGATGGAAATTTCCGTGTGTTAATCGGCACATTATCGGTATGCCCCTCAACTCTGATCTGCGCATTGGGATCGATATTGATAATCTTGATTAATTTATACAACAGATCAGTAAATTCAGGCTTGATTTGCGCCTCCCCCACATCAAAGCCGATGGGATCGGCAATCTTTATCGCCAGCCCTGCATCGGTGACTTTAACCTTGATACCATCCTGCATATTCTCCTGTTTTGCCACTTTCAGTATTCTCCGGCGGGCATCGATAGCCATACGTTTATTCTGCTCATCACCACCTAAACGGGGTATCAGAATGTCTTTGCTGATAAGTATGGATGGAAAATCTTCAAGAACCCCGCTGAATGCATTCTGAAACGAGGATGCCGCAACATGGAATTTAGCCGGATCAATAGTTGACATTGCAAGAAGCATCACAAAAAAGCACAACAGAAGCGTCATCATGTCACCATAGGTGGTCATGTACTCCGGTGCGCCTTTTTTCTGTTCTTCCTTTTTCTTTTTGCCGGCCATTACTCGAATCGTCCTTACTTCTGCTGCTTCATTGCCTGAGCGCGCAGTGAAGGTTCAATGAATGCGGTCAATTTTTGCTCCACGATACGGGGATTATCCCCCGACTGGAGTGACATAATTCCTTCAAGCATCAATTCTTTTATGAGAATTTCATTGGCTGAATAAACTTTGAGTTTCTGATTTATTGGAAGGCAGAATACATTGGCGATTAAGGAACCGTACATCGTTGTCAGCAGCGCAACGGCCATATTCGGTCCGATCGACGAGACATCCGCCATATTACCAAGCATGAGGATAAGACCGATAAGCGTTCCGATCATACCAAAAGCCGGAGCGAGAGTGCCGGCAAAATCGAAAATAACGGCGCCGTCTGCGTGACGGCCTTCAATAAAAGTTATTTCGGTGCTTAAGATATCTTTTATCAGATCCGGTTCGGTACCGTCAACCGCCAGCTGAATACCTTTTTTCAAAAACTCATCATCGATCTCAGATGCCCGCGCCTCCAGCGCAAGTATCCCCTCCCGACGGGCTTGTTCGGCAAATTCTACAAGCTGCTTGATAATCTGGACTGGAGTATTCTGCTTTACAAAAATCACATTTTTAATTACACCGCCCGTTGCAAGTACCCGGGATAGAGGAAATGCAGTAAATACCGCCCCCAGAGTACCTCCAACAACGATCTGCACCGATGGAATATCGATAAATGCTGCAGCATTACCCTTCATACCAAGAATTATCAAGGTAATTGCCGCAATTAGACCGCCAATCGTTGCGATATCCATATCAGCTTCTTTCTCCGATCACTATTCTTATTTCCAGATTTTGTATTCTATTGATTCTGCTCATTTTCGCCATTCTTCTGTACTACATTAACTGTCTGATTACAGAGCTGTTTATATTTGATGGTCTTTCTGACAATATCTTCCACCCCATTCCTTACAACAATCTTTTTGCCCGTAGAAAGGGTGATAATCGAATCGGGAGTCGATTCCACTGATTCAATAAAATCGGCGTTCAGAACGAATTCATCACCATTTAACCGTCGCAATGCAATCATTATTTCCGGTTCCTGTCATGTAACTTGTTATAGATGACTACCTTAACAAATTTTAATTTAAAAGCCACTTTAGGTCAACCCTATTATTACTATTAATCATTAATTATATACAAGGACAGAGGCGAACTTTCAGTTCGCCTCTGTTGTAATCATTTACCGGACCAGTTGTACAAGTTCCTGAAGCAGCGTGTCACTCGTGGTTATTACCCTGGCATTCGCCTGATAGCCACGCTGTGTGGTTATCATATTAGTGAATTCGCTGGCCAAATCCACATTGGACATCTCCAGAGCTCCCGGTTTCACTTTTGTTGTCGAACCGACTCCGGCCTCGAGCATTACCGCTTCTCCGGAATTATTGGACTGAGAAAACATACTGTTGCCGGTTTTTATCAATCCTGCAGGATTATTGAATTCGGCCAGATAAATCTTGGCGATCGACATATTGATACCATTGGTATAGATACCTTCGATTTCACCGAACTCATCAATGGAAATTTCCTGCAGATTGCCCATGGGATAACCGTCCTGATACCATGCGGCGGTAGTCGATGCCGAACGGAATTGTGTAATACCTTCCACCGATCCGGGTGAACCGGTATCGAGCGAAACGGAAACCACACTCGAGCCATTCATGGGATCGAATCTCAAACTGGTAGAGTTGTCATCGAATGTAAATGCAGCAGGAGTACCGTCCTGGCCAAAGGAGATCCGTCCGGTATTCCCGCCCAGGATCTCCTCCCCACCTTCGGTGGTAATTTCCCAGAGCCATTCCCCCGGTGTTCCCGAATGAGTAAAGGTAGTGGTCATAATATGGGCATCACCCGACTCATCGTAAACGGTAATCGAGGTTGAATGCTGCCCCGTATCCCGTGCGGCCTGTATCTCGGTAGCAACCATATTGGTGTTAAACCGGGTAGGCGCCGTTGAATCGTTGTCGTTATTGGTAGCCTGAATCGAAACATTGTTCAGGGCAAAGGCAAGTTCCGGCTGGCCTCGCACAACAAGAGCGCCGTCGGGTATACGATCATCGGGGGTGTTGGGATTATTGATATCCACCGACTGGTTCTGATACTGCGTTGCGTCGGTTGGCGGCAGTTGAAAAGCCGACCGGACAAGATCGGCCAGTTGTCCCAGGGTAGTTACCCCCCCCTGAACAAGCCCGGTTGAATCGACCGTGCCGGTAACAGGAGAAATTGTTCTTCCGCCTATTGCACCGTTAATACTGATCGTATCACCGTCTTCAAGCCCCAGTTGATTACCGCTTGCATCGTAGACATCTGCAATGTTGTCGGTCTCATCGGCCGGAGCAAGAACCTGGCTTGATGCCGGAGCTCCACCAACAGCAATTGATGGACCCCAGTTAAAAGTATTGGCGACATAGGGAGCTGATATGGGATCACTGCTTTGTATCCGAAGGTTATTAACCGCACTTCCAAGCGCACTGACCACAATGGTCCCATTTGCCGGATTAACTGCAGCCGAATTTGCCGGATTCACCGAACTGACAGCCTGTGAAATTGCACCGGCAAGCTCCTGAAGCGTTGTTGTATCGGTAACGTTGAGTGTTACCGGAGTACTTACCCCATCGGCGGAAATGGTTAAAACATCTCCGGCACCGATACCGAGACTCTGGCCATATTGGTCATACATTGAAACCAGGTAATCGGTAGAAGCACTGGTTGCAAGAAACCGGTTGGTATGTGCGACAGTTCCCAGACCTTCAGAATCGGAATCGAGATTGCAGCGATACCTAACGTCGGTGGTTGCATTTGCCGGCGCTTTTTCCCCAAAGGGAATACGGAGATCGCTGATCCGTGTACCCGGAGGATACGTACCGTCTTCGGCAGCCATCATCCCCTGAAGCCGGAAACCATTGGTTGGCGCCACCAGGTATCCCATTGAATCCATCTGGAGGGCGCCGTTACGGCTGTAAAAAACACCGTCACCGCTGGAATAGGCCAGAAAAGCTCTGCCTTCAAGGGCAAGGTCGGTAATTTTCCCGGTTGACTGCATGTTTCCCTGAGTCATCAGCATATCCACAGATCCGACATTCATACCAAGCCCGATCTGCTGAGCATTGGTACCTCCCACACTTTCTGTTGGCCGTGACGCTCCTTTGAGCATCTGCGCCATGGCCTCTTCAAACGTGACGCGTCCTGCTTTAAAACCTGTCGTATTGACATTTGCAATATTGTTACCGGTAACATCCATTGCCACCTGATGGTTCTTCAGGCCGCTAATGCCTGAATAGAGTGATCTGACCATTGGATTCCTCCTCGAAGCTGCAGACAGGTTCTGTGATTTTACTGCTTTCAGTCGGTCGGCAGCTATGAGCCCCTGTTTTCGGTGCAATGCAACGAAAAAAGTCCAGCTCTCTTAGTCCGCAATCACAGTACTGTCTATGTTTGTGACCACATTGTCTTTCATACTGTTACCATCCATGGCCGTTACTACAGTCCTGTTTGGAATATTGACGATAAACGCCATATCGGAAAGCAGGATAAGCGAATCTCTGGAGCCCTTGGCCCGGGCACCTTCAACAGCCTTGTCAAGCTTTGCCGTCATTTCTGGCGTCATGGTAATGTTGCGGCTGACAAGCCGGCTTTTCGCATGGGCCGAAAATCGTACGTTCCTCCGTGATTGTTCAAGGATCCGTCCAAACTCAATGCCGTTCTTGTCCTTGTGGGCATTATTAGGCCGCACCGATGGTCCTATGGTCCCCGGAGTCCTAATTCCATGAGTTCTCATAATAATTCCCTCCTATGAGTTTACCACCGGCGCAATATCAATGATATCCGACAGTGGTACCAATACCCCGCCTATCCGTAGCCGGGAAGTTCCATCCAGATTTGAAATGCCTTCAACCGTTCCTTCGGTAAAAGCATACACATCCGGATTATACGCTGCTTCCTCGATAACAATAGAATATGTACCGGGCTCTGCAAAGTCTGTTCCGTTCATAAGCCTGCCGTCCCAGGTCACGCTAGCCGTTCCATCATCGTTAAGCTGAGCCGGTAATTTCCGTACTGTTTCGCCTTTGTTATTTTGTATATTGACCGTTGCACTTGTAAGGCGCCCGGTATTGAGCTGGATGGTATGCTGTTCATTGTATTGCGCATTGTGCGAAATTTCATTACGCGCTACACGAACCTGCTTACCGAGAAGCTCGATAGCGGAAGACGAAGAAATTGTCCCGCCGCGCTTTGAGTTCTCACCAACCGATACATCAAGAACATTATCGATTGACAATTCCTTTCCGCCAACCTTGATAAGTGCTCCATCGGAAGCAAAGCGCACACCCTGCACCATATCCTCGACAAAGGCATACAGGGCCGGGTTGGTATCCTGACCAACAATGTTTATCTCGTAAGAACCCACCTGAGCGTAGGTACCGTCATCCAGGGTACCGTCCCACAGTATGGTGGCGGAATTTTCCGCATCCTTACCATCGGCACCAAGTGTTCTCACGACATTCCCATCGGAATCCAGAATCTGAACTTCCGCAGAACGGGCGTTTCCGAAATGGACCCGAATCGGAATGCTTTCATCGGGTTTCCCATAGTACGTGACCGCCTGCTCAAGAAGCCGTACTTCTTTACCAATCAGAGAAACAGCAGCAGCATTGGTCATCGATTGAGCACTATACTTCTGCGCATCAACGGTTCCGGCAAAGGCTTCTTTTAACCCTTCGATAGCCTGCTGGGTATTGTTGGCGCTTTCCAACTGCCGCATCTGGGTGAGTTGAGCCATGAACTCGTTATTGTCCATGGGTTGGAGCGGATCCTGCATTTTCATCTGGGTGATGAGTAGCAATAAAAAGTCATCCTTTTTCATTTCATTGCTCTCTTCAGCGAACAATCCGCCGTTCCGATCCCCCGTCACCTTCGTAGTCGATGGGTCAACCGCACCATCCTTTACCGACGCGGTGGCCGAATAAAGTGCTTCGGTGCTTTTTGATGTCAATGAACTGATGTCGCTTGTTAAGGCCATAGGAATTTCACCTCCTTTCGTCAGGCAAAATATTCAATAGTATTTGTTCCATATCGACGGCCGGTATCGGTTCCGGGCTCTGCAGACTCCGTTTCCTGCAACGATCCATCGGTAACAGGATTGTCTGTTGAAGACCCCTTCGGCGTTGAACCGCCGTCAGACTGCGCAGTTTCTCCGTTTGAACCATTGCCGACATTGACACTAAACTCCCCTGTTTGAAGGTTATGTTCGGCAAGAGCGTTTTTGAGGTTCTGAAGGTTGCTTTCGATAATCTGCTTTACCTGCTGACTCTCTACATTGATCCTTGCGACAACAACTTCTTCGTGAACCTGGATTTTCATCCGTACTTCACCAAGAGATTCGGGACGAAGGGTCAGGCGAATTTCGTTAAGACCGTTTTTGAGGACCGTGTTCATTTTCTCCACGATCTGTTTCATGACAGTCTCTTCGATATTACGCATCAGCGTCTGGCTCATCTTGGGACCGAGCAGATTCGTAAGCGTATTCATAGCCTGGGATTTTCCTGCGATTTCAGTTACCGGCAAAGTTCCCTGATCCGACAACGACATCTCTTTTACCGATGTTTGCAAAAATGTCAAATTCCAGGAGCGCACATTTTTAAGCACATCCGGTTTCGGCATTACAGTATCGGCAGAGAAAGCCATCCGATCACTACCCTGAGAATCCTTCCCGTCAAGCTTCAGCATTTTGCGCATAACCATCGTGTCAAAAGTTCCAACGTCGGTTTGCTTCACTAAATTCGACAAATCCGCCATACTTTTCGCAGCATTTTTCATTTCCTCTTCGGAAACGATTGCCGATGCTGCGATATTTTGCAGCAGATTCTTCATTGCAGCTTCCCTGGAAGCAATGTAGGTACTGAAAAACTGTCTGATTTGATCTGCCGGCATATCGACTTTGTCGGGATTAGCGGCCTGGAGAAGACCGACATCCATTGGCCGGTTTTCAAACTCCGCAACCTTCATGGCCACGTCTTTTGAAATACCGAGCTTCGCAAAAGCAAACTCGATGTGCAGAAGCTGGGTACGGACAACCTGTTCGGTTTGCAGCGCCTGGGCCGGATCAAGAGTTGTTCCCTTGATTTCAACCGATTGATTGTTCTCACCTGCATCAGCAAGGAGTAATGCTATTTGCCGCAGAATATGGACCATTTCCGACAACTGGTTAACAATGCTCTCCGATGGAGCACTAATTTCCAACTTATCCAGATCCTGTGCAAGCTCGAGATCCAAAGCCTCAGACACAACCTCAAGTGACGTTCGAATCATATCAGTTGCATCTTCGGCCGTATCCGATTCTTTCGGAATTTTTCGAGTCTCTTCTGCGGCATGCTTCTCAATGCACTCCTTCATGCTCCCAGCTTGCGCATGAACGGCATTGTCATCTCTGCGCACTTCAACTTCCTTATCATCGAAGCGCCCATGATTCTCTACCGTCTGAAATGCTTCCCGGTTTTCACGAGCAACTGATCGATAAACATTCCTGAAATCTTCAGTTCCAAATCGATCCGATACTGTGGCCCCGTCATTTCTACGGGCAAGCTGTGCATTGCGGTCCATACATCGAGACTTATTTCTCGTCCCTTCAATAGTGACTTTCAGCAGATTTAAAATGTTAGGCTGTTGCATCATTTTTTTCACCTCCTTTCTTCTGGTTAAAGGTTATAATCCAAATGTCAAGACTTTTGTCTTCTTTATTATATACGTGTATACTCATACGTTCATTCTTACAGGTCCGACAGTGATTTTCCCATTTTTTTACTTATTCGTGAGGCTTTTTTCTGCGAAATTGCAGCAACAATTTTTGCTTTTTGACGATCATCATTGATCGAATTCAAAATTTTAATCAAAAGATCATCATCGAGAGTCTCCAGAATCCGTGCAGCTTCCGTGGCTCTCATGGATCCGTACACTTTGGCCAACTGTCGTATACGCTTTTTCTCGAGTTCCGATGTCTCCTTAACCAGTTGCTCCATTTCCTTCTTCTTTGCTATCAATTCGGTTTTTGCAGATTCAAGCTCCTGTTGCATTATCGCCACATGTTCCTGCTGTTTTATCAGCTTTTCCCGCTCCTTTTCGAGTTCTTTGAGTTTTTGCTGATTTGCCTGAAAAGATTTGGAATGGACAGCAGCGAGTGAATCAATCCGTTCCGATTGTTTTTCGAGACGAAGTTCGCCCTCTTCCCTTTTATCGAATTCCCGTGGCCCGAATTCAATGCGGGCATGGCCGGTCATGAAAAGGACTGTCATATACATAACCGGGAAGGACAGTATTGCGACCGCACCGATTGCGATCAATTCCTTGAGTTTCAGATTGGGAAGCTTCATAGGCCTATTCCTTATTTATGTATGGTACCGGTGAAAATTCAGCAATGCCTATGCCATGTTGATGGAGCATTACCCACAAATATTCATAACATTCTGATTAATTATAAGATAGGAGAAATTCCCCTTCACCACAAATGCAGAAATTCTATCCTTTCTGCCCTGGAAATCAGGTTGTGAAGGGGGAAGCAAATGCCGGGGAGAGGCAGATAATGCCTATTAGTGGCGGCCTTGATTCAACCTGTTTAATTTACCGTAATGAACATACGGAACAGGGGAATACATATGCATAAACAGCGCCATACAGATGCGCGGATCGAAATATTTGTATTACCGGAACCAGCCCGAACTCGGCCAGGATCAGACCTCCGATACAGAGACGATGACAGTCATAACCGGAATACATGATATGAAATACCGAAAAACGTGTAGAGAATTATTTAACCATGGATTTTCTTTAACGATCGATAAATAATTAATCGTGGTCTTCGGCTTCGCCGTTGAGACGTTCCTGTTCCAACTCTTCTTCAGTCCAGTTTTCCTTACAGGTTTCACAATAATCACGCTGAAAACAATCAGGACACCATCCCGTACAGCCATCAATAATATGATTAATTCCGAAATCATTATCAGGCAGTGTGTCTTCCCGGGGAATATAATCTTCCACCAGAAATTTGTATATGACCTCGTCGGGAACATCGTTTGCAAGCTCGAGATAAATGTTGTGTTGCTCGAAGATGTCAAGAATCGTATCAAGTTTATTCTCCAATTCCTCTTTGGACATCTCCTCAATTTTAGGAAAAGAAAAATCCGGAGGGAAAAGAGAAGTCATTTTTACTTTCGGTAATTTGTCGAGTTCCTCATAGTTTTTTACATAATTCAGGAAATTGTTTTCGAGTTCGGGATCAATATCGTTTTCTTTATGGAATTCTGCTCCTTGTAATTTCAGGTCGAGTTCCAGAGCTTTGTTTTCCAGCTCCAGATCGATCTTTTTATCGTCTTCGCTTCGCCAATCTTCTTTAAGCATAATTACCACCTCAATATAGAGTTTTTTTTAAAATACATCGAAAATTACCAAATAAAAAGCAATAAATTGTAGAAATCAAAAAATTTCGTTTATCGGATACGATTATTATATACAGCTGTTATTCTGCAAAGAGAGTGCATACTTAACTGCCCACCACCCCATACAAGCCCGACAAGCCCTACTGTTTTGCCGGCCTCTTACCGCATGGCGCCCAAAGGCAAATAGAAGGTTAGCGCCAGGCTGCTCCATTTAACCTGTTGGTGATTTGAAAACCCTTGTTGCCATTAGTTGTAAAAAGGAGTATATTGAGATTTAATATGAAAACACGAGCCGAAAACAGAATGAAATTCTGGATGATTGCCGAAGGTCTGCTTATGCTGTTTTCAATGACTTCAGCAAATGAGCCGCCCTTTCCGCCAGTGAAAGATTTCGAGCTGGATCGCTATCTCGGGACCTGGTATGAAATCGCCCGGTTGCCGAACTGGTTCGAAAAAGGTTTGACCAACGTAACCGCAACCTATTCCTTAAAAAAGAATGGCATGGTGAAGGTTGTCAACAAGGGTAAAAAAGATGGAAAGATCAAAAAGGTGGTTGGGAAAGCCAAATTTGCAGGCCCCAGAGATATCGGGCATCTGAAAGTTTCCTTTTTCTGGATTTTCTATTCGGATTATATTGTTGTCGAACTGGCCGATGATTACTCCTATGCCCTCGTTACCGGTGATTCTCACGATAACCTCTGGATACTTTCCCGCACGCCGGAGTTGGACCAAAAAAGGGTGGATATGCTCGTAAAACATGCTCAAAAGCTTGGTTTTGATACTACGAATCTCTATTTCACCCCCACCCCCCATACGAAGTAATTATTTTCAAAACCATAAAAAAATGGGATTTTGAAAGCAGATCCTGCTCACAAATCCCCAAAAGACCGCATCACCTACACCCCGGCGGTTATCGTTGGCATATCCAACCTACATCATCATTCCAGTTTTCGGTGATCTTATATGTACTTTTCCGTTGCCAGATACCATTGGTATCTTTTCGATAAACATACAGCCGTGTTACCTGTGCCCGATCTTCTTTTCTTTCAAGCCAGCTTCTTACCGCAACGCAAACGCCTTTTTTAGTTTTCCGCATGATCTGTCCGCGTCCCTCAACCCAAACTGTTTCACCACAGCCAAGACTGATATCATCACGACACCACACCGGAATCTCGCCAACTTCAGCAAATTTCCAGTTGTAGCAATCGCTTTTGTAAATTCCATCATATTCAGACTTCATCTTATTATAATCCCGCTCGATCCGGTCGGCAAGATTTTCATATTCTCCTGCTTGTGTACCGAAGGAAATCATCAAAAGAATCAGTAAAAACAGCATAACATCCTCCTTAAAAGTTTTATGAGTAACGGCGGCTTTCCATTCACTTATAATTATAAAATACTCTGTTAAAAAAAACGGAAAGATCATTTCCGTTCTGCATTATAGGGGATAATTGAAAGGAGGATGAAATACGGTAGACTGAATTAGATATTAAATGATATGCCGGTCAATTTCTCTGAAATATCCCAGAGTTTTCCGGCCCTATCCTGATTATAAGACTCTTTGCTTGATTGAACCTTTTGGGGATGCCCGTGAAGCTGAAAAAGGCCATCGGGCCCATAATACTCACCACCACGAACGTTATCGGCGGTGGCTGCATACAGCATTGGCCAGGCACCTTTCTCGGGTTTCTGAGCGAAAAGAGGGTTAAATATCCGAAAAAAGAATGAATTTCGCTGCAAATTGGTAGCAGCGTATCCCGGATGAGCGGCTAATGCTTTTGAATCGGTATTTACCGACTCAAGTTTTCTCTGTAATTGGTAAGTAAAAAGCAGATTCGCAAGCTTGCTTCTTCCATACGCAGGCCAGGGAGAATACCCTTTTCCCCAATTCAGATTATCAAAATCCATAGAACCCATATAATGAGCGCCGCTGCTCATCGTAACAATCCGGGAATTTCCGGTTTTTAGCAGAAGGTCGAGAACCAAGCCGGTGAGGGCAAAATGTCCCAGATGGTTGATGCCGAATTGAAGCTCAAATCCATCCGATGTTTTCGAATATGGCGGCGCCATAACCCCGGCGTTATTGAGAAGATGGTCGATTCTGTTGAATCTGGTTTTAAATTCATCTGCAAACTTCCGCACCGAACTCAAACTGGCCAGATCGATTTTCATAACTGAAAGGCGGGCATCATTAGATAACGCTCTAATCTTTGCTGCTGCAGCCTCACCCTTATTAATGTTTCTGCATGCCATGATTACTGTGGCGTTTTTCTGCGCCAGTGCCGATGCCGCTGCAAAACCCAGTCCACTGTTGGCACCGGTAATGATGGTTATTCTGCCGGTCTGGTCGGATATATCATGATGAGTCCATTTGTGCATATCGAGATCCTTTCGGATGAAAAAGTATCGCCCAGATCTGAATATATATTTTTCCGTATAGTATTTTATCTGCTTCCATGGAAAATAAAGTAATGAGACTGGCCCGGACGGCTGTCCGGAGAGGACTCGCCGAGCCCGATACTCCGCTGGTTGGCATGCGTAACAATACCACTGTCTGGAACCGCAATGACAGCCGTATACCGGAACTCGAAAAGGCATTATCGTTGCTTGCGGTCAATTCTCTTTTTTTCGGCATCCCCAAAGAACCTTACCGTACAATAGTAAATACGTTTACGGAACTCTATGAGAACACCATCAATCCCACCGACTGGGAATCCCGTGTCTATTTCCACGATATACCTATTGTTCCACATTTCAGTGCCGTCCGGATTGCAGGTGCGCTTACAAAGCATAAAGCTGCGCTTATCGCCGGTGAAGGAATCATTACGGTCGACACGGTCGATCCCGAAAAAGCATACGTCTATTATAGCTCTGTTTGTTTCGCCTTTTTTGTTAAATTTTTTGTTGATTACTTATCAGAGTTGCGCACCTCGATACGCCCTTCAATTCCTCCACATATTTTCGAACGCGTGTGTTCTTTTCTTCCGCCCGAAATATCCGGACAATGGGTTCTCGAACAGGGCCCCTTTTCAGAACCGGAAACTGTTTATCCAGCAATTAAAGAAGTGGGGAAACTGACGGTTGATAATGGACTGGTCGATTCTGTCCAGGGCAATATTTCATATGTTCTCGATAAAATGATCCATATCACCCGGTCCGGCGCACCCTTGGATAAACTTGACGGCTGCATTGTCGCCTGTCCTGTTGAAGGTTCTTCGCCTGCAATAGCATGCGCATCCAGTGAACTTCCCGTGCACCGGGCAATAGTCCAAAACACCCACTACCGGGCAATCCTTCATAGCCATCCGAAATTCCCGGTCATACTCTCCATGGATTGCAACCGTCATGGCTGTCACCCATCGGATACATGCTATACCGGCTGCCCCTATAAACGGTACATCGGAACAACACCGGTGGTTTCAGGTGAAGGTGGAGCGGGAGAGCATAGCATAAGCAAGACAGTTCCCCCGGCTATCACCGGGCAATCGGGCGTAATCATATACGGTCACGGTCTCATTACTGTGGGCGAAGATGATTTCACCCTTCCATTCAATAAGCTTGTTGAGATCGAGAATTTCTGCCGGAACGAATATTTCAGAAAAGTTGCAAGGGCATATGAATAGGAAGCCAAAGTCACAGATCAAAAATTGCAGGTAATCAAATCCTTCGCTTTTCAATTCTGTTTCACTTCAATCAGTGTTCCGTCGGGGTCTTTGCAGAAAAACAATTTGCCGCCGATGAGCTGTGTAACCATTTCACAACCGGCATCTTTGAAGGTTTCGTAGCATTTGGCGACATCCCCTACGCCGATTGCGATATGATTGGCGCCGAGATACCGGAGTTCTTCAATAAGGGAACCGGTGGGCTCTTGGGTTTTGCAGGATTTATAGGGCTGTAGTATTTCGAAAATAACAGTATCAAACTGAAGTACGACGCCTTTGATTTCAAGTTCGGGCTTTTCAAACCGTTTTGTAACCCGGCAACCGAAATGATGTTCGTACCATGCAATCGAACGATCAATATCCGACACACTCAAACCAACATGAATAAACCTGGCCTGCTTTTGTAGCGATGACATCAAATAAACTCCGCCTTATCAACAAGAGGGTGATAAAAAGAGGACAAAGACATTATTATTTGTTTGGCTCTATGATAACCTTCAGACATTCATCGGGCTGTGCGCCAATCGAAAAGGCCTCCTGTATTTGATCAATACCAAACCGGTGGCTGATCATGTCGGTAACGGTAACAACCCTCCGCCCGATCAACTCGAGTGCCTGCATATTATCCAATGGCGCAGCGCCGTAACATGTTTTGATAGTGATATCATTTCTCCAGAAAGGATTAAAATCAACGGGGATGGTTTCTTCCGGTTTTGGTACGGCGAAAAAGAGGACAAGCCCTCCTTTATCCACCGATTGGAGAGCCGATTCTGCAGCAGGAACTGCTCCGGCGCAGATAATAACCGTCTCCGCAGAACGGCCATCATTTACCTCTTTTACAAAGGAAGGTATATCCTCGGTGGCCTTTGCAGTATGATCCGCTCCGAATTCCTTCGCTTGTTTAAGGCGATATTCACTCATATCAGTGGCTATAATATTTCCGGCACCGAGTGCTTTAGCGAGTTTAATGAAAAGCAGTCCGGCAATACCACTGCCGCACACGAGAACCGACTGTGCAGGTTTCAGCTCAACCGTACGAAGAGCTCTTACTGCTGTGGCCAGCGGCTCGATAAACGCTCCCTGCTCCCAGGAAACATCATCAGAAAGAACAAATGTACCGGTATGAAGGCTTCTTCCGGTAATACGGAGATACTGAGAAAACCCTCCCGGATCGAAGTTATTTACGCTTTGAAAGACCGTGCAAGCGGTTTCATGTCCTGTTTTGCAGTAAAAGCATTCATCACAGGGCACATGATGAGTTGTAAAAACCCTGTCACCGATTTTAAATTTCTGCACCTTTGAACCAACCGCGATAATTTCTCCCGCAGGTTCATGGCCCAGAACAAGAGGTGCCCGCTTGATACGGTACCATTCCATGAGATCGGATCCACAAAGACCGCTTGCCATGACCTTGAGAAGGATATCATTATCACCCACCTCAGGAATGGGGCGCTCTTCAACACGGACATCACTGTTAGAATAATAGACAGCTGTTTTCACTGGTTTTTCAATTCCTCATATAACTGATAAGCTTCTTTCACCGACATATTCTGATGCACGATTTTACGCACCGCTTTAATCATAGCGACCGGAGCATCAGACTGAAAAATATTCCTTCCCATATCAACACCACTGGCCCCCTGATCGATAGCATCTCTGGCCATTTGAAGGGCATCTTTTTCGGGGAGTTTTTTACCTCCGGCAATGACGATCGGAACGGGACATCCCGCAGTTACTGTTTCGAATCCGGGGATAAAATATGTTTTCACAAAAGATGCACCGAGTTCGGCGAGAATTCTGGTGGCCAGTCCGATATACCGGGCGTCACGGGTAAGCTCTTTGCCTACTGCGGTTACCCCGAGAACCGGGATACCGTATCGCATTCCCATATCGACCAGGCGGGTCATATTATTAACCGTCTGAGTCTCGAAAGGACCGCCGATAAATACCTGAACAGCCATGGCGCTGACATTCATGCGAAGAGCATCTTCCATATCGACCGCCAGATGTTCGTTGGACAACTCCTTGAGAATACTCGGACCACCGCTTGCACGCATAACCACGGCCCTATTTGTCGACGGCTCTATCATTGTTCTGAGCGCCCCCCGGGTAAGCATGAGTGCATCGGCATAGGGGGCCAGCGGACGAATTGTCACGTCAATGCGCTCCAACCCTGTTGTCGGCCCCTGAAAATAACCGTGGTCAAAAGCCAGCATGACTGTTTTACCCGAATCGGGATTAAAAATGCGGGAAAGACGATTTTTCATTCCCCAGTCATAGGCATTGGAACCCTTGAGAAAAAATTTCTCGCTGGTCTGTGGTATCTCAAGATGAAAATTCTTTTCCTTTGAAACATTATCAGCTTCAGGCATGGTAATACCTCCTGTTAATACAGCAACAACACAATTTATATTAAGGATTTCATCGTTCCGGATACGGTCGAAAAATATAGGTTGATACGATTGGGGGAGTCAAGCCGAAAATGGAGATTCCACTCCCATCGATACAGAAAAAAGCAATCCCGATGTCATTTCATTTTCAAAATCTTATTCCTCCGTCGAGCACGGGCTATGTCTCTTTCTCTGCGCCTGATCTGGGATTTTACAAATGATTTCAGTTTCCTGGGTTTCGGGTTTTCTTTTCGGGACCCCGTGACAGTTTGATATTTTTTTATCAACTCTGCCATGACATCTTCAGTAGAACCATTGATATTATTAATCCCAAGGTATCGAACATAAAGATCATACTGGCCTTCACCACCGATATGCGATTGAATCCAGCTGTGGAGCTTGCAAAGGTCCTGATGATATTCAACCGCTTTGGCCGATTTCTTTTTGAATTCCTTATACAGCTCCTTCCTTCTATCCACAAGGTACTGTTGGTAGGCAAAAATAAGCTCATCCACAGTAGCTTCTGAACTGATATATTCCCGTTTGATAAGAGCTTTTTTGATCTGTTTTGTCAGCGCCATAGGGGAAACATCAGGGTTTACCCCCAAATCCTCGGCAAAACCGCTATAAGTAGGATCTTTCCCCAGATCCCGTTGCATTTTTTTTGCCGGTTCGACCAGAACGGCAACGCCATCAAGAGCCTGGTAAACATCCTTCGATACCGGATCGGTTCCCTGGGAAACCAATTCCAGAGACAGCAGTGAATCACGCACTTCGTCAAGATCGATATTCTCTGTGTTCACATCAAGAAATGCGGCTATACCGGGATAGGCCTTGAGATTACGAAATATCGCTTGTTCCCACTTATTTTCTGCTGTTGTATTTGATGCCAAGAGGCATAAGAATATCATAGATATGTATACCATATTTTCACCATATAGTTGAAGCGCTTAATATGATTTGGGAGTGGAATTAATGAAAAGAAAAGGTATTCCTCCTTCCCCGCCCCCACGGGCTTATAAATCTCAAATAATAATATAAGCCAGGGAGGCAAACCTCGACAATCCTGCAATGCAATTCCGAAACAAGGGAGACCTGATCGTTAATAACGGTACCCGCCGGGAGAAGTCCGGATCGATTAAAAGGGGATTCAGGATTCTTCCAAGGGCCCGAATTCCCGGCCATCATCCTGATTATAAACCTGGACATCATCACCCCGTCGAAGCATTACTTTTCCGAGTTTGGGGAATTCAGCAATATCAAGATCCCTGATTTCGCCGCCGACAAGATAGAGAAGATCTTCATTAAAAGGGTTTCGCAAATGATGCGCTGCTGATGGAATTGGAAAACCCATGAAATCACCGGGACCAACTTCATATTCCTCCTCATCGATTTCAGCAATCCCCTTCCCTGCAAGAATATAAATCCACTCTTCCTCATTTGAATGGGAATGATAGACAAAACTCTCCTTGCCGCCGGGAATTCGCAAAATATTGACACCGGTCCGCCCAAGCCCGGTCAACACACCAAGTTCGACACCGAAAATCTGGGAATTTTTATTCCAGGGATGAGAAAATGCAGCTTCCCTGTTCTTAATGTCTTCCGCTTTGATCAGCCGGTTTTTACTGTATTCGAACATAGATTCGCTCCGTTCTACCCGTATATTTTTGCTGAGGTTTCTGGCTGATCTATCAATATAATTTGCACCACCAAAATCAAGGCTAATTTTTTCCTTTTTTTATACCCTGATTTTTATAATGATTAAGCTTACGCAGAAAATTATAATAACTATTTCGCTTATTATTTCAAAAACTGGAAAGGACTGAAAAGTCATGGGGATTCACAACCCAAGCCCTTTCAAATCCCGATTTATCCGCACGATAATATTAACCGTCTGGCTTTTCTTCGGAATACTGCAAACTCTGTTTTCTTTCTGAATGACTCTCCCCCCATTTTCTTGTAAATTATTTGGGGGGCTTTGAAATCCTCGTTTCTTTCTACGATGAAAGTATGATGGCAAATACATTTTTTCCCCACGGTGATACTATCGACCTCAAAATAGTCGCAAAAAACAGAGGACTCTCCAACCTTTCGAATAACGTAATGGTATCCATATTTGTTTACCTCCCCGAGCCGTCTCTTTATATTCTCTCAATTTTTGATATCAGCGGGAGGCTGATTCTGAAACGATATGGTTTGAGGCCAATTGATAAACATGTCGAACTCGTCGATGTAAATATTTTAAAACCAAAAACTTATATTGTACAGATCAACCACCGCACAAAATCGATTGTTACCAGATTTGTATTATCGAATAGCCCATCTCATCATTGTGCCGCTCCAGAGTTCACTGTTTAACGATCGACCGTATAAAAGAATATCACTCAAGTTAAGAAAAAACTTCACACATTACTTTAACTTTCCGATAAGCATTATATACCATCACCGACAAGGAGACAAAATGGCTCTGAATTCAATTATTCCAACACCGAGTGAAAGCGTTATTTTGCCGACCAGCCCCCAATCTTCTAAAAAGGCTGAAGAAATAGATAAATCGCTTGAGACATCAGATCCTGAGCTCAATCAGCAGAAAGACTTAATTGAAAAAATGTTCGTGAAAAAGAAGGATGAAGCAACTAACGCTCCAAGTATAGTAGTACGTAATGAAAGCGATAGTGGCGAGATGAAAGACAAAGCTTCTATCTCCAAAGAATCCATGGAGTTATACAGACAAACTCAGGCAAAACTTGAAATTGAAACCCATAGAGGAACGTTCAGTGTAAGCTATGAAAGTGAAAAATATGCTCGTGTTGAACTCGAAGGGCAGGAAGTAGAATCACAGGAACCACTTGTTTTCGATCTTGATAATGACGGCGTTGAACTTACTGATGTCAGAACCGGTAACGGTGTTTCTTTCGATATTACAGGGGACGGTAACAATGAAAAGGTATCGTGGGTATCGCCGCATGATGGATTACTGGCCTTAGACAAAAATGACAATGGAGCTATCGATAATGGCAAAGAGCTTTTCGGTGATCAGAATGGTGCCCTTCACGGCTTTGAAGAACTCTCGAAATATGATGACAATCAGGATAACATAATTGATTCTAACGATAAAATATTCAACAAGTTACGTATATGGCAAGACTTTAACCAGAATGGACATTCCGAAGGCAGTGAATTATTTGAACTTGATCACTATACCATCAAGTCGGTGGAACTTTCTGCAAACGGGGAAAAAGACGTTGTTGCAGGGAACAGCATCGAGGGCTATGGAGCCTACCATACTGCTTCGGGTAATGGAAAAATCGGTGAAGTTTATCTGAATTACCTGGCCTGATATGTTTTAATATTTCAAACACCATCATTCCACTCTTCCCTTGTCATATTAAGGACCGGAAATATCAGTATATTCCTCCCTTGCCGGTAATTTCAACTATTTCGGTTACAAATTGGTTCTGAGCCGCAAGACTTCCTTATCATCTCACAACTTCAAAATTTTCAACACCTTAAATATAGGCTCATCAAAGATATATGTCTTATTAACATAAACTAAATAATTCTATTTAATTTTTTAATTGCTTTTTAAATTGGAAATTAGTATACTGCATAGCTCAACCTATTTATTAGCAAAGGACATTCGGTGCAGGCCGTATTAAAAAGAACAGTCAGAGAAACCCTGAAAAGCAGTTATCATTCTCTGGATAGAATAGCATCTTCCCTGGGAAACAAACTCAATATCCGTCTGATGACCAGCCCTGATTCAAGTCCCCCGGACCAGACTCGGCTGAACAGGTATCATGAAAAAGTTCGTACGACCTTTTTAAATCATACCCCTCCTATTGAAATTGGTGATTATATCGGCACCGGAGGATTTGCCGATGTGTTCAAGGCGACTTCGGAGTATGATGGGACCGGGAATTTTGCCATAAAAATTCTCCGTCCGGATCTTCTGAAAATCCACAAAGGCTCCGGTTTTAATCCGGCCGAGGAACAAATGCGGCTAAAGGATATCAAAAAGAGGTTCAGCAATGAATCGTATATCCAATGGCATCTTTCAAAAAGCCTCTCTAAAAATGTTGCCGAAAGTGTGGTGCAGGTATATGATCACGGAGAATTCGGTTATCCCGATAATTATCGCTTTATCCTTATGGAGCGGATGGGAATGACATTGCGTGATTGTATCAACGATAAAAGGAATTTTACTCATGACCGTGATGTGCTTGTTTATAAGACTATCCTCATGACAAAAATTGCGGATATAATCAGGAATGTGCACCATGAAGGAATTATTCATCGTGATATAAAGCCCGAAAATATTCTGTTTCCCTATAGACCCGCAACATCCGATACAATGCTGTACGATTCTCCTGCCAAGCGATGTGCCAAAAACATCCATGTAAAACTCGCAGACTTCGGTACAGTCAGATGGATCAAATCATATACCGACCGCTATGACGGTGTTATAATCGGTTCCCAGTTTTATATGTCTCCAGAGCAGATATTTACCCCTAAAATGATAGATGCCCGTACCGATATTTATTCTTTTGGTGTAGCCTGTTTCGAACTTCTCTATGGATATCACCCTAAAAATGTTAATCACAGCACCTCCGATCTTCTCGAACGGCTTGCTCTGGAAAAACCATTGATGCCCACACCTCCAAAAGATTTTACCGTACTGAATAATATCATTTATCGCTGCATGAAAGATATCAATCAGCGTTTCCAGACTATGGATGAAGTTTTCGATGAGCTTCGTGATTTTACTCTTAATTGCCTGCGATTGGATGATGAATTATTGCATTGTTAGGAATTTCAGAGGAACTGAATCACCCCCTGCCGACGGATGTGTCTCTGCAGTTTTCAAGATTTTTGACCGATATGCCGATAATAAATAATATGGGGTATGTCTCATGGATAATATTCAACAAATTAAAGAGATTGCTCACTACCGGCGCCGGTTATCCAGAATAGCCGGTAAAGATATCCCCTTCAATACAGCTGCCCGTATCTGGGTCCGAAAGTATGCAAAGCTCTGGCGTTTACGCCATCCGGATTTCGAACCCTGTTCCTCTTACCATTGTGTTTCGGCATAAGTTCGTTGGCCTTCATTGATTTTCCTGTGGAAAATGTGCGATTTTTATTGTTGCCCGGTACTCATCCCAGGGTTAATAAAAAGCAGATATTATTTTCTCTTTTATACCTTCATTTTAACCGGACCAATTGAATCGATGGTATATTCTTGAGAGGGCCCTGTAATGTCACACCTTTTTAACCCCATTCTTATTTCTTTAATTTCATTCATTGCTATAATTTTATGTAGCTGCTCGCGTTCAAATGCTCCTTTCAAGCACACATTTTACCGTATGGATACGATTATTCGAATCACCCTTGTAGCGCACCCCGATGATAAGAGGGTGGATTCAACCTGGACATCGATCGACAGTCTTCTCAGGGATTGGGAAGAACGGTTTTCACAAACCCATGAACGTTCGGAAGTCTTTGAAATTAATACCCTTGCTGATGACTCATGTGCGGCAATCCCCTCCCCGGTTCTGGGTGAAATGCTCTACGACGGACTTCGGTATGGAGATACTCTCGATGGGATGTTCGATATAACGATCCTTCCGGTAAAGAAACTCTGGGGATTTGGAGAAAATGATCAAAAGCAAAAAATCCCGGATTCTTCATCGCTCAAAAAAACACTCGAACGGACCGGGTATCACAGTGTATGGCTCAGTAGTGATAAAGACACCATCTGCTTTGGCAAGAATACCATGGCAATAGATGTAGGCGGTATTGCCAAGGGATTTGTCCTTCGTGAAATCTCGCTACTCCTGAAAAGACGGGGGGATTATGATTATCTTATCGAGGCAGGGGGTGACATTCTGGTTCATGGTGAGCGAAGTGACGGTTCGGAATGGAGAATCGGTGTTCGTCACCCGAGGGAATCAGAGCTTCTGGTAGTTTTCCCTCTCGATAGCGGATGCGTGGTCACCAGCGGTGATTATGAGCGGGTCTGGTTTCATGAAGGCCGGAGGATTCATCACATTTTTAATCCTCATACAGGATATCCATGCTCGACGATTCAGAGTCTCACGGTGTGGAGTATGGATCCGGTGGAGGCGGATATTGTAAGTACCGGACTTTTCTGCTATGATAAAGATTTTATACTCTCATTCATAGAAACCCGCCCGCGGTTCGAATGCATTATTGTCGACAGTGGCGGTGAAATTACGGTAAGTGATGGATGGAAACGGGTAGTCGAATTAAAATAACAGTCCATTTTGATTTCAAAAGGAGGATGACATGAAAGCAACGATAATTGGAGCAGTAATGGCGCTGGGAGTAATTCCGGTATCTCTGCAGGCTCAACCTTTACTGGAGAAAAGGATTCAAACACTGGAAGAGCGTGTTTCCAAGCTTGAAAAGCGGGTGGCGCAGCTCGAAACGCCAAGTGTTGAAAAATCTTCAGAAAAAATCCGCCCATCCTCCAAAAACCCGCAAAAATCAGAAGCTACACCTTTACCTGCCGAAGAAAAGAAAAAAGATTATCCCACAGATAAAGTAAAGGTCGAGCTGATTAAAAAGGAGGCCAATCAGGTTGCGCTGGAATCGGGCGATGTAGCGAAACAGCTCCAGATCATGCTGATGTTCACCAATACAACCGGCCATAACGTTACAAAATGCGAAGGCATAATAGGATTCAAAAAGACTACCGGAGAAGAGATCGTCTCCTTTGATCTAACCTTCGATAAAACACTGGAAGCGGGGAAACAGGCAAGCTGGTATGGAGCCATCGATATCAGTACCCCCAAAAGCCGAGACCTTCTGCAACTCGACAAAAAAGACATTGTTTCCGAATACGGCATAAAATCGCTAACCTATGCCGACGGGACCGTTAAGACCTATTAACCCGAATTCCGCAATTGAATTCCGGCAATCTGCATACGCTCTTGCGCGATTTATCCTCGCAAAAAACCTCAATGAGGCTCGGCCCCCTTATGTATCCATATACTTGCCGGTATAGGCGTCCACTTCGCCTTCCACTATCGGCAATCCCTCGTCGCAATCGATATCCTCGACACTTTCACACATCAATGGGGGGCCACTTTCCACCCGGATACGGACTGCCCGGCAGGTCATTTGCCGAACATCACGGCAGATCATACCCTTTTTTGCTTCCATATAAATATTATTCAAGGTTACATCGGTGACAGGCATCTCCGGGAGTCCTACAAAGTGAGGTCCCTTTTTGGCGCCGTCGGCCATAATATTCGAAAATACGAGTTTTCGAATCGAAGGCGTCGTTTCATCAACCGGATGAGGATTCCGGTCTTCCTCAAGATCATAGTTATACATATCGATTACAATGGGATAGGCAACATCGTGCATAACAAAATTGGAGAAAACAGCATTTTCCACCCCGCCGCCGAGTCCTCGCCGTTCCTTAAGGCGGATACCCCGGTGGTTGCCGATACATGTGCAATTTGACACCGTCAAATTCCTTACCCTTCCGTTTAATTCATTGCCGAAAACGATTGCTCCGTGGCCGGCGCCGAACGTACAATTTTCAATCGTAAATATTTTCGCAAACGCCGTAAGGGCGTTCGGGAAGTCCGGCTTTCATACAAATACAGTCGTCACCTACCGAAATATGACAGTTGGTAATGCGCACATTGCGGCAGGACTGGGGATTGAGCCCGTCGGTATTCAAAGAATTCTCGGGATTTACGATGCTGAGTCCCTCAGCGAGAACATCATCACACTGCAGAAGATGAATGTTCCAGGCAGCAGAATTCTGTGCGGTAAACCCGGCCAGACGGACCTTCTTACATCGCTCCATCCTGACCAGTTGCGGACGCAAAGGACGTCCCTCTTTTATGCCCAGTGCATCACCGCGACCATCATGTTTTTTATGCCAGATCAAAAACTCATCCTGCCATACTTTGCCGTTGCCGTCAATGGCGCCGTACCCCGTAATACTCACATTTTCAGCATCCTTTGCATACACAAGGGAACGGAGCTTGATTGAAGGATGCACCGAATTGAAATCGGTATCCGTATAGTCTTCCCTTTCACAGGCGCCAAGGATCGTTGCCCCGGGGTGGAGAAAGGGGGTAACATTTGATTTTAGCGCGACAGAACCGGTGAGCCAGGTTCCGGAAGGGATTATAACAATACCGCCCCCCGCCTGCGCGCACGTATCGACAGCCTTCTGAATCGCGGCAGTGTTTTTTGCCTCGCCGTCACCGCGAGCGCCGAAACGATCGATTGAATACTCCCCTGAAGATTCTGAATAGGCCATAGTATATCCTTGTTGATTCGGTGATAGAGAAGGTGGAAAATAAAATAATTATTGTAGCCACATAGGTCATCATGGATAATCCGGGCTACCATTCCGGCTTTGGCCGGGATAAACGGACTACTTTTTAGAAGCAGTGTTTTTTCGGCGAACCAGGCCCACACCGAAAAGGCCCAGCAGTCCGGACGCCAGGAGGGTAATCGTGGAAGGTTCGGGGACCGATACCGGGGGTTCGGGGGTCGTGATACTGCGGAAAGATATCGACAGGTTACCGGTAGAGGTTTTAATGCCGCCGGGTTCCGGCCAGGCTACCGTCGCAGTGTTAAAATTGAATGAATAATTTTTGTTTGCAGTTAAAGTTCCGGTGGTCGAACCGGACAATTCATTCTCCGAATCGCCGCCGGTCGCCCCAACGGTGAACGATTCGTTGACAACATCTTCACTGTATTGATAATTGCCGAACAGGGGTTCGGTAGTGTTGCTTGCATACAAACTGACGTCATACGCCGCGGTGCCTGCTCCATCCATACCGTAAAACCCGGTAATAGAGTATTCGACATCAACGGAAGGCCTGAATGTAACATAACCCCAATCGCCCGCCAGGGCGCCGCGGATATCACTGTCGACCAGATGATTGAAATTTATTGTCAACTCATTGGCCTGTTCGCTTTCGGTAAAAACTATATCGGTTGTAGCGGCAAGACCGGTATAGCTTGACTCCAAAGTAAAATCAAAAGCTCCGGACACAGGGACATCGGCGAGTACCGTGTCGGCGAAAAAGAAATTTATATCATCAGCAACGAAATTCTGAAGGTCGCCTCGCTGGATTGATACAGGTCCGGCAACCACGGCCAGGGAAAGAAGAAATACGGCGAAAGCTGTGTTGCTTTTCATAATCAAACCCTCAGTGCTGTTGATATCATACATAAAATCTTCACTTCTGAATATATTATTTGTTGTTTAATAATGCAATATATTTTCTCCGCCTTACCCTTCCACCCGTTAAACATCACACTGCATCGATTATCATATCCGCCAATTGACGGGCGTCCTTTTCAGAAGGGGCTTCGGCATAGCAGCGGATTATTGGTTCAGTATTTGACGGTCGTACATGGACCCATGATTTTTCTCTGATAATTTTAAGGCCATCTTGTGTATCGGTCGTTTCATCAGAAAATTTTTCAACGAGCCGGGCAATAACATCGTGAGGACTTTTATTTTCACAGGGGATCTTCTCTTTGACTAATGCATAGGAAGACCACTCTTTGACAAGAGATATCAAATTTGTCATTTTTCGGGCCATAAGCTCGATGATCAAGGCCATAGCGGTAAACCCGTCACGAGCGGTCGATACCCGTGGATAGATTACCCCTCCGTTTCCTTCTCCGCCTACAGCGCATCCATGGGCTTTCATTCCCTCAACGACATTGGCCTCACCGATTTTTGTGCGATACACTTTCACGCCAAATTTTTCGGCAACATCATCGATAACCCGGGAAGTTGAAAGATTTGTGACAATATCTGATTTTTCATTCTCCAGTACCGCATTCAGTGAAAGAGCAAGTGTCATTTCTTCAGAAACAGCCTCGCCATGCTCACCCATGGTTATGAGACGGTCGGCGTCGGGATCAAAGCCAAAACCGGCATTCAGCCCTGAAGAGTTTTTCAGAAACTCTGATAACTGAATGAGATGTTCGGGGCGGGGTTCGGGATTATGAGCAAAATTGCCGCTCAAATCGGTGTTAACGCCATGCCAGGAGACACCGAGTTTCTCGAGCAGAAGCGGGAAAACCGCTCCTGCCGCGCCGTTTATTGAATCAACTGCAACCGATAAACCCATATTCCGTATGGTGTCGACATCAACAGCATTTAATATCAGTTCCACGTGCAGTGCTGATGCATCAACGGTTCGACCGGGTGTGCCGTCATGCGCTGCTATTTTTTCCTCATATATTTCCTTGCTATTTCGATACCTGTTATAGACCTCTTCGCATTCGGCGCCGGTATAGAGCCTTCCGGAGTGGTGCACCATCTTGTAGCCATTGTACTGAGAAGGATTGTGGCTGGCGGTTATAATTATGCCGGCCTGCGCATTCATTTCCTTAACTGCCACACAGGTGGTAGGAGTTGGCGCAATACCGATATCCACCGGGATCCCTCCGGCCGCACGGACCCCTTTGCATATCGCCTTCATAATACTCTCGCCCGACGGACGTGTATCCCGGCCAATAATAACATCTCCTCCACCAGCAATCTTTGTCTGGCAATAGGCCATACTACTGCATAGTTCCGGAGTAAATGATTCTCCAACTATCCCCCTGATTCCCGACACCGACATTATTGGCTGATCACTCATTTGTTATCCTTTTGTTGAAAAAACTATGTTACAAACTATATTATAAGAAAAGAGTACTTGATATTGAATTATCAATATAATTTATGAATTCTATAAGAAAGCACCATTCAGAAAGGCATCGGATTTAACAATATGTCTATTGAGCTTCTTTATATTATCCCTCTTGTCGCTCTCAGTTTTTTTGCTTTGATAATTCTTCTTAACGTTCAGAAAAAAAATGAAAATAAGGAAAAGGAAGAACATGAGCTGATTAAAGAAGTCGAGGAATTCAACGCAGGAACGCCATCCCAGACCATATCACCCAAAGATATTCCCGGAACTCATCTGGGCGAAATAGAGAAGACCATATCACTGGTTAGCAGCATGCTTTCCAACCAGCAAAGTATTATTGAAGGAGTTCAGGGAGTCAACATCAATTATACTAATGAGGTAAATAAGCTGAAAAACCGCCTCAGGGAGCTTCAAAAAGAGTACGATATTGTTCTCAGCGAGAATTACTCCTTACGGGCCAGGATAAAAAAGCTTTCTGAACGACTCGGAGAAAAACCACCTGAAATTGCTCAGGAATTTCATATCCATGAGTCTGATTCGGGGTTGCCGACAAAAACATCCAGCGAAAACGGCAGGTGTTCGGCTCTTCTGGACGACACCCAGATCCTGCAGAAAATAAACCTGGATGATACAACAGAAATAAATATTTCCGAATTAAGAGATTTTCACGACTGATATGCCCGCCCCCTTTCCACTTTTCTGAAAATATCGGATAATGAATTTTCATTATTGCATGATCGATGAATAAAATGTATCTTTTAGCAATTTGGATACTTACAGGTTTAACCTTTTGCAGAATGCCGTATTTAATCCATGAATGCATGTGCCAGTAAAATTATCGTATGGGCTTTTCTGATTTTTATACCTTGTTGTCTTAATGCGCAAGTCATTGAGGGCACATCAAGAATGAAACTCAAATCTCCCGTTACCCGGGAGATTTCTTCAAAAGCGCATGATCGAGCAAAAGAGAATTTGAAAAGGAACATTCTCCGATGGATGAGAGACAATGGGAACACAATGTTGGACACCTCGAATCCGGTTATTTCCTATCACCTTAATTCGCTCATGCTCTCTGCGCTGGACAAAGCCCGCAAGGATACGCGATTCGAACAGCGAGACTGGATACTTACCTTATCTGTTCCAGAAGAAATAATGCGTTCGGCACTGCAGGCCTATATTGCTCAATCCGATCAACTGGCTACAAAATTCTGGAATGAAGCACTTACTTTCAAAAAGCCAGAGACTCTCCCCTCCTTTGTCGGCAACGGCCTGAAATCTCTTTTTTACAATCTGGGATGTTTTGGAGGATGTATGAACATGCCGGCCGAAGCTGCGGTTAAACAAACCCAGGAAGTCATTAATAAACTCACCCTCAAAGCAGACGAGATCGTTATAAGCGGAAAACCAGGTCAAAAAGCAAAAAGTGCACCGGTTATCCATGTGATGATCGATTCCATTCCGTTTTCGGGAATTCAACTGGTTGGAAAATTGCCCTCCGATGAACGGGTATTTGCACTGCAAACAGGGCCGGAAGGGGTGGTGAAACTTGACGATATGAATATACCTTATGTTGCCAAGGGCACCTTTCTCCATATTCAACCCTACTATGGCGCAGTCATTGGCATTCCAATCGATTTTGATGCTGTCGATCTTGGCCTGCAGGCCGGAAGCAATAAAGAGATCTCAATGATTTTTAATATTACACGGCCGGTCTATTCACTTAAATATAAAGTCAATGCCGCCAGCGACATTACCATTCCCGAACATTTTGCCGGCAGCGCCCACCTCGAACAGTATCTGCAGGATTCATGCTACATGGAAAAACAATCAAGCGATGACATTGCCGATTTGCTGATAGAAACCCTGTGCCAGGTGTCGATGTATTCCAGTGATGAAACTGAAGAGGTATACATTAAAGTTGAAGGTAAGTTTATCGTTCATCCAATCCAGGAGGGAACCCGCATTGAAAAGGATGTTTTGATTCATTCAAAAGCATTCGAGGCGGGCAAAGACATTCCATTCGGTCTTTTTTTCTGGGAAAGCGCTACAGCGCTCAAACATAAAGTTAAAGATCTAATCAGCAGTCTATAGGGACAGCATAACTACCTGCCCGTTTGGCCCTTTATTAAAATCCTCTCCCCCACCACTGCTTATTGCTTCAGTTCGGGGGATTCTTCCAAAACCTTTTTAACCCGTTTCCTCAGCAGCCAGTGCTTCTGTATGGCCTTTAGAATGATCTCGGTTTCCCCCAGATCTCGCTCCAGAATGTTGAGTGTATTGGAGAGTTCTTTGGGAACGGACTGGACATTGCCGACTAACGTATCGAGCCCCACAACAAACTTCTCGAATTGATTGATCATGCATACAACCGAATCGATCAGCATTCCGCCATCCTTTCCAAGGTCGGAAAAGGAGACAATGACCGAATCAAAATTGGATAAGGTTGTATTCGCTCCTGCTGCGATTCCGGTGACTTGCCTGGTTATTCCGTGGATCTGACGATAGAGTGAGTCCTCCATGAGGATGCGGCCTACCGAACCCTTGCCTTCTGAAACATGGGTCAGGATCGTCTGGATCGTGCCAACCATATCGGTTATCTGAGTGATAGTCTTACCCAGCGGCAAGGGCAAAACAGCCTCGAGAGTATCACCAGCTGTTGCAGGCGATGCCCCGGGGCTTCCCATAGTCAATGCTACTTCCCAGTCCCCTACTGCAAAACCTTTCTGCTTGAGTTTCGCCTTGCTGTCTTTTTTCACCAGGGGCATGTACTTTTCCTTGATTTTAAGCGCAACCTGAACATAGCCCGAATCATCAAGGGTCATAGTTTTGACATGCCCTACTTTAATACCGTTTATTGTAATGTCATTACTTGTATTCAGACCTGTTGTACTTGCGTATTTCACATGTAATTCGGTCCATTTTTCCATAAAGGAGAG